>JAKGBX010000003.1:300000-530442 GCA_021555075.1 Rhodobacteraceae bacterium LMO-JJ12 | reverse complement strand
GGGGGGGGGGGGGGGCCCCCCCCCCCCCCCTCCTGCCCCCGCCAAACGCCCCCACGTCAGCCGCATTAAACCTTCCCAATCCCCGCAAATTCGTTTAAAAATTCCGAAAACAACCTTCGGGAAACCTGAACGAGCATGACAATTCATTCCCCGGCTGCGGCCCCCGCCCCCAATGTCTATGATGCCGAACCGATCCCCGAGACGGCCCGCGCCGAGATCGACCGCCTGCTCGCCTCTGGCGATCTCTTCCGCTACACCGCTCCCGAGGATGCGCCTGTTGCCTTGTTAGAGCGTGAATTTGCCGCCCATATGGGCGCGAAATACGCCCTCGCGGTGTCGTCCTGCTCCGCCGCACTGTTCCTGTCTCTCAAATCGTTGGACCTGCCGCGCGACGCCCGTGTCTTGATTCCCGGCTTCACCTTTGCCGCCGTTCCCTCCTCGGTGATCCATGCCGATTGCGTGCCAGTGCTGTGCGAAGTAGCTGAAAATTACCGCATCGACATGGCCGACTTTGAAGCCCGGCTCGATGACGATATCGCCGCCGTCATCATCTCGCATATGCGCGGCCACACGTCCGATATGGACGCGATCATGACGCTCTGTGATGCGCGCGACATTCCCGTGATCGAAGACGCCGCCCATTCGCTCGGCACTGAATGGGATGGGCGCAAGATCGGCACCATCGGGCGCGTCGGTTGTTTCTCGTTTCAATCCTACAAGCTGCTCAATTCCGGCGAAGGCGGCATCCTGATCACCGATGATCCCGATCTCGTCGCCCGCGCCGTCATCATGTCGGGCGCTTATGAGCACAACTGGCAAAAGCACCTCAGCCCGGGCGACAATTCTGCCGCACTGGAACAGGCTCTCACGCGCTGGCAGAACAAGCTGCCACTCTACAATCTACGCCTCGGCAATCTTTCGGCGGCTGTAATTCGCGCGCAAATCCCCGAAATCCCCCGCCGCGTGCGCGATGGTCGACGCAACCACGATCATGTCGCGGCGGCGCTCAACCGCTCCCCCTGGATCACCGTGCCCGACGCCCTGCCCCCGGAAGAGCGCGCACCGGATTCGATTCAATTCAATCTTGTGGGCATGTCCGATGACGAGGTCAAAGCCTTCGCCGCCGCCGCTGCCCTTCGCGGCGTCAAGGTGCAGGTTTTCGGGCTTTCCACCGACAACGCCCGCGCCTTCTGGAACTGGCAATTCATCCCCGGCCCCGCGCCCGATCTCCCGAAAACCCGCGCCATGCTGATGCGCGCCTGTGACGCCCGCCTGCCTGCGCGCCTCACGTTGGACGACTGCGATTGGCTCGCCAACACGCTGGTCCTCGCCGCTCAGGATGTGATGGGCGCACAAAAGGTCTACGGCACCTGACGTTCCTCACCTGCCGTGGGCAAACATGTGGCGGTTTTTCCTGCTGCAAGGCCATGGCCCCGCCCGGTTGGCCCCTGATCGCGCGCCGCTAGAGCAGCTTCAGCACGTCGCCGACAAAGGCATGCGCCTGCACCGCCGGCTCAATGATCGCCGAGCGCACGATCGGCTTCAACTCGCCCGCCACCTGCCCCGGCATGTCCTGCATGATGCCCTTGCGCGCGATCAGGCTGATCGTCCGGCTCAGCGGCGCAAACGGCAACTCCATCACGTCAATCTCGTCGGCAAACCGGCGTGCCCTCATCAACGCCAGCGGCGTGAGAATGGTCCAGCCCGCACCCTGCCCCACCAGCGCAAGAATGGCATGATAGCTATCCAGCTCGAACTGATACGCCAGACGAAGGTTCTGCCGCATCAGATGATCTGAAATCAGCCGCCCCATCCAGTGGCGCGAGGTATATTGCACCAGCGGCAGCCGCTGAAGCTGGCGCAAGACATCGCCTGTCGGGTCCACCGCCCCGAGCGGCGCCGCCACCACAAAGCCATCTTCAAGGATCGGATGCACCTCCATCCAATCCGCCGACGCCCCCATCTCGGCCGCCACGATCATATCAAGCGCGCGCGCATCCAGCTGATCATAGAGGAAATGGCTCGCCCCGGTCTCAAGCAGGAACTGACAAGATTTCAACTCCTGCGCCATATGGGTCAGAAGCCTCGGCGTCACATCCGCTTCAAAATCCTCGATCATACCAAGACGAAACCGGGTCAGCGCCCCCAGATCGCGCATCGCCAATTCCGCCTGGGCCTGTGCGGCCTCATTGACGATATTCTGTGCGCGGCGGCGAAACATCTCGCCCGCCGGGGTCAGCCGCACCGGGCGCGCATTGCGCATCAGCAGCGTGACGCCCATCGCCGTTTCCAGATTGGTCAACTGTTGCGACACGGCCGAAGGCGAGGCGTCCAAGCGCCGCGCCGCTGCCGAAATCGAACGTTCCTCCGCCGTGGCGATGAACACTTCGATCCCCCACAAGGTGATCTTGCCGGGGCCGGTCGTCATGGCTTCGTCATGGCACGGCCTATTTGCCGAGTTTGGAAAGCTTCGATTGAAGCGCTGCGAGTTGCTCCTTGATCTCGTCAAGCTCCTCGCCACCGTCCTGCTCCGGTTTCTTGGCCTCGCTCGGCTCATCATCGGCCCCCGGAACAGTTCCCGGCACCCAGCCCCCCGTCATGGCCTTCATGAAGGCAGCTTGCTGCGCCTGCATCGCCTCAAACCCCGGCATCTTTGCCATCGGGCTCATGACGCCCATATTGTCCATCAGCTTGGATTGCCCATCGCGCAACATTTCGAAACTGGCCTGAAGAAACTGAGGCACCACGCTCGTCGCCTGGCTGGCATAACTGCGCACCAGATCGTTGAGCACGGACACTGGCAATACATTCTCGCCCCGGCTCTCATGTTCGGCGATAATTTGCAGCAGGTACTGCCGCGTCAGGTCATCCCCGCTCTTCAGATCAATAATCTGAACTTCGCGCCCACCACGGATAAATCCGGCAATGTCATCGAGAGTCACATAATCGCTTGTCTCGGTATTATAGAGTCTCCGACTTGCGTAACGCTTGATCAGAAGTGGTTTTTCACTATCGGCCACGAAGTTTCCTCCCCAGAGATGCAGCACCGCAGAAAAACCCTACGCGCTTGCAGAATAAAAGAAAAGGGCGAGCCGATAATGGCTCGCCCTTCGCATGTGTCACATCCCGTACGGGAGGAGAGGGAGGAGGGATGTGCGCACGACCTCTCGGTCTTACTTGGCCGTGGTGGCTTTTTTGGCAGCCGTGGTCACGTCGTCAGTGGCTTTTTTCACTGCGGCAGTGGCTTCTTCGCCTGCTTCTTTGCCAGCAGCCATCATCAGTTCAACGGTGTCTGTTTGAACTTTCTTGGCGATTTCGGCGAAAGCTGCCATATTTTCGGCAGCAACTTCAGCAGTGGCCGATGCGAAATCGGTCATTGCTTTGGCGTAATCGGCAGGCTCGGCTTTGGCTTTGCTCATGTCCGACAGTTTGGACAGCGTGTCTTTGGTCCATTTGCTGGAAATCTCGGCGGATTTCTCGGCAGCGGACAGCGCCACACCGGTCAGCTTCTCGTTCAGCGAAGCTTGGCTCTGGAACGATTTTTCAAAAGCGGCGGTATCAACGGGGAATGCGCCCATCATGTCTTTCATGACGGCGGTGAAATCTTGTGCTTTGGCCATTGGTCTAATCCTTGATTTGCGGTGCGGGATGAGACCCGCGTTTCTGCGTCTGCAAACAATATACTTTCTGCATCGCAGCAAATCAAGTGTTTATGCTGCATTGCAGCATAAACCTTATAACTCATTGATATTAAACGACTGGCTTGGCCGAAACATAGGTTCCCGGTGCCGGGGCAAGCGGTTTATAGCCCGAATCACCCGGCTCACGTGCCGGGATTTTCTTGCCTGAACGCTTGCGCAGCCAACTCTCCCAACGCGGCCACCACGACCCCTGGTGAAATTCCGCACCCGCGCGCCATGCCTCGTGATCAAGGCTGGTGTCGTCATTTGTATAATGGCCGTATTTCTTCTTTGATGGCGGATTGACGATCCCCGCGATATGGCCCGACTGTGACAGGATGAACGTTTTCTGCTTCGATCCCGCCTGGCGCATCCCGCGATAGCAATCCTTCCACGGCGCAATGTGATCGGTCTCGCAGGTGATGGCACAGAACGGTACATCAACGTCGCGGATATGCAGGTTCTCACCAAACAGCTCAATGCCATCGGTCACCAGAAGGTTTTTGCTGCACAGCCAACGCAGATATTCCTTGGTCATGCGCCCCGGCAGGTTGGTGCTGTCACCGTTCCAGAACAGCAGATCAAAGGCCGGCGGCGTCTCCCCCAGCATGTAGCTCTTGATCGCCGGGGTATAAACCAGATCGTTCGAGCGCAGATAAGACATGGTGCGCGACATGATGAAACTGCGCAGCACGCCGATCTCGTCGACCTCCGCCTCGATCCCCTCGATGAAATCCTCCTGCAGGAAGGGGGTAAACTCGCCCTGATCGGAAAAATCGGTCAGCGCAGTAAAGAAGGTGGCCGATTTCACCGATTTGTCGCCGCGCTTCTTCATCAGCGCCAGCGTCATGTTCAACGTGGTTCCGGCAATGCAATAGCCCACCGCGTTGACCTGTTTCTCGCCGGTGATTTCCTTGACCACGCGAATGGCCTCCAGAAACCCATCTTCGATATAGTCGCCCATGCCGACATCTCTGAGGTCCGACCCCGGATTGACCCAGGAAACCACAAACAGCGTATAGCCCTGATCAACGATCCATTTGATCAACGAATTGGCCGGTTTCAGATCGAGAATGTAGAACTTGTTGATCCATGGCGGAAAGATCACCAGCGGCGTCTTATGCACCTCGTCTGTCGTCGGGCTGTATTGGATCAGCTCCAACATCCGGTTGCGAAAGATCACCTCGCCCGTCGTGGCCCCCACATTGCGCCCCAACTCGAACGCAGAGTCATCGGCCAGCCGCACCAACATCTCACCGTCATTGCGTTCCAGATCGGCAACCAGGTTCTCCAACCCCTTGACCAGAGAGTCCCCCTCGGTCTCGACCGCACGTTCCAAAGCATCGGGATTGGTGCCCAGAAAATTCGTTGGGGCCATCATATCTATGATCTGACTCGAGAAATAACGCAGCCGACGGCGGTCGGTTTCCTCCATCCCCTCGGCATCTTCCACTGCCTGACGAATCGCCTCGGCGTTCTGCTGATATTGACGTTTGATCAGGTTGAAATAGGGATTCGAACTCCACATCGGGTTGGAAAAGCGCGGATCTTGCGGCCCAACATCCTCAACTGTCTCTACGTCACCCTTCAACGCCTGCTGCTGCACTTCCATGAAATTTGAGACCGACTTGCCCCAGTATTCCAATTGATGCTCGAAAATCTTGGAAGGATTCTGCATCCACTCATGCCAATAAGCCCCCGCAGCGCGCACGAACAACTCTTGCTCGGGGCCATTCAGCGTCGGATTCGCCGGTGTACGGTGGGTCAAAACACTTATCAGACGCTGTGACAACTCCTCGACCCGTGCCAAATTTGCCGTCATTTTGTCGAGCGTATCGGGTGTGACATCGTCTTTTGTTGTCATTTTAATAATTTCTCCCTATCTTCGCTGCTATGCAGCATAGTGCCACCGCAATGTGGGGCCGCGCGGCAAAACGGGTCTATCCCGACTCACGGTAACGAAGGAAACGCGCATGCGCTATATGGCCACCTACGATCTGATGGAAACTTTCCGTAATACCAATCAGTGGCTTGGTGCCTCCGCCCTGTCTCTGGCATCTTACCCGATGTTCTCAATGGTTCCAAACCCCGCTTTTCAATGGATGGCGGCTTGGGGCGAAGTGACAGAACGCACCTTTGCGCGCATGGTGGTCAAGCCCAGCTGGGGCATCCGCACCTTCACCTGCGAGGACGGCAAAGATCACCTCGTCAATATCGAAACCGTGGTCGAACGCCCGTTTGGCGATCTGATTCATTTCTCCATTCCCGGCCGCGAACCCGCCCAGCGCAAAGTCTTGCTGGTGGCACCAATGTCGGGTCACTACGCCACATTGCTGCGTTCGACCGTGAAATCGCTTCTGGTCGATTGTGAAGTCTATATCACTGATTGGCACAACGCGCGCGATATCCCGGTCTCCGAAGGCAAGTTCGATGTCGAGGATTATACACTCTACCTTGTCGATTTTATGAAGGCGCTTGGCCCCGACACCCACGTGATCGCCGTGTGCCAGCCCGCCCCCCTAACCCTTGCCGCCACCGCCTATCTGGCCGAGCAAGACCCCGAAGCACAGCCGCGCTCGCTGACCCTCATTGGTGGTCCGATCGACCCTGACGCCGCCGAAACGGATGTGACCGACTTTGGCCGCCGCGTCACCATGGGCCAACTCGAAGAAACCGCAATTCAGCGTGTCGGCTTCAAACACAAGGGCGTTGGCCGCATGGTCTACCCCGGCCTTCTGCAACTGTCCTCGTTCATGTCGATGAATGGCGAGCGTCACTCGCAAGCCTTCCAGGATCAGATCATGCGCGTAATGCAGGGCCAAGCCGGTGATGACGACCCCCATAACCGGTTTTACGATGAATACCTCGCCGTGATGGACATGACGGCCGAATTCTACCTCTCGACGGTCGAACGCGTGTTCAAGAACCGCGAAATCGCCAAGAATGAATTTGTGGTCGACGGCCACAAGGTAGACATCGGTGCAATCACCACCGTTGCGGTCAAAACTGTTGAAGGCGAGAAAGACGACATTTCCGCCCCCGGCCAATGTATTGCCGCGCTTGATCTGTGCACCGGCCTGCCCGACAGCAAGAAAGCCAGCCATGTCGAACCGGGTGCGGGTCACTATGGCATCTTCGCCGGCAGCAGCTGGCGCAACAACATCCGCCCGCTTGTTATTGATTTCATCGACGCCAACTCCGGCGATGACAAAGCCAGCAGCGCATCGGCCAAAACGGCGTCAAAACCTTCCCGAGCCAAGGGCAAGAAAGCCGCCAACAAGAACGCCGCCGCCTGACCCTGCTCGTCAGACGAGGCACTGATCAGCGCGCGCCGCATCTTGATTGCGACGCGCGCCGATCCGACTGGCTACCCCAAGCGGGTTTTCGCCGCCCCTCCCCCACTCCCGCACATTCACACCCCTTCAGACGACAGCGTTGCACCACAAACGCTTGCCGCGAAGCACACTTCTTGCGACAATTCCCCAAGCTGACCGAACCCAAAGAGAGCACCGAAATGCCCGAGGTCTCATTTTCCTGCACTTGCGGCAAACTTTGCGGCCATCTTGACGTCGCCTCGCCAAACGTGGGCAGCCATCTATCCTGCCATTGCCCCGATTGCCGCGCCTCCGCAATCCACCTGGGTCAGCCTGATCCGGCCCCGGATGGCGTCGAAATTTGGCAAACCACGCCCGACAATCTGCACATCACATCCGGCGTCGAACACCTTGCAGCCCTACAGCTTTCGCCCAAGGGCCTCTATCGCTGGTATGCCGATTGCTGCAACGCCCCGCTCTTCTCCACCCCACGCAAACCGCGTGTGGCCATCGTCTCAATGACCGCCAAACGGATCAACGACACCGCCCCGCTTGGCCCACAGATCGGCTGGGCGTTCAAAAAAGATCCCAGCGGCAAATACCGCCACAAAGGCATCTCCCGGATCGCTTTTCGAATGATACGAATGGCTCTTGGCGCCAATCTCTCGGGTCAATGGCGTAAAACGCCGTGCTTTGACACCACCGGCGCACCCGTCGTCAACCCAACTGTACTCACACGCGAAGAACGCCGCGCCGCCTCGGCCTGAAACGCCGGTCCTACCTGCGCCCCACGATCCAGCGCCAAAGTGGCACTACATCCAAGGCCGCCACGGCCACCCCGAGCGGGATCATCCAAAAACCCACGATTGGCAGAAACCCCACCACGCCCCCGCCGATCAGCAACAGCCCCGCCACCAGCCGCAGCACCGGCGGGATATGCTTGCGGGTCCAGATCTGCGCCCGCTGGAGTGTCCGCTTGCTGCCTTTGAAAAAACCCATCGCGCTATTGCAGCACGAACGGCTGCCTCATCCAGGTCCGCAACGTGTCGGTCACCTCTTCGGGCGCTTCAAGCGTCGGCACATGGCCCGCATCCTCAACGATATGCAACTTGGCATAGGGGATCAGTTCGGCCATGAACTCATGCCGTTTCACCGGGGTCAGCCGATCATGCGCGCCGCACATCACCAGCGCAGGCACCTTGATTTTACGCAACGTCGCCTGTTGGTCGCGCCGCCGCTGCAACGCCCGCACCTGGCGCAGAAAAACCTCCGCTCCCAGATCGCGCGTCATTTCCGCCATCATCCCCAACACCTTGACCCGCCCCGGCCCCGGCGCCAGATAATCAGGCTTCAAAAAGCCGCGCATCACCTCGTCCAGCTTGCCCGCCTTCACCCCGACAATCATCGGCTCATACCCCGCCGAGGTCTGCGGCGTTTCGGCCTGCGCATTGGTATCCATCAGCGCAATCCGCGTCACCCGTTCGGGCGCACGGCGCAGAATTTCCATGGCAATGATCCCGCCCATACTTAGCCCCGCCAACGCGAATTTCTGCGGACAAGACATCAGGATATCCGAGGCAATTTCCTCGATCCGCTCACCCTGCGTCGCACAGGCCACCATGATATTCATTTCACGGCTCAACGCCTCGATCTGAGGGCCGTAAAGCCGCGCATCGCACATCATGCCGGGCACCAGAACCAATGGGTCGCTCATGGGGAATCTTCACTCCTGAAATTGCGGCCCCAACTTCGCAGGACTGCGCCCAGCGTCAACCGCCATTTCACCACAACACGGCAATCAACCGCCGGTCAGCACCAAGCCCCGAAACGGCGGAAAATCTGCATAGCGCGCCTGTCTGACCTCCAAGGCTTCCCCCGGCGCCTCACCGCGCCGCAAAAGCGTGCCGCGCGGTGCCACATAGCTTGAAATCGTGCGCCACGGTGCGGGTCGCCAACTGATGTTGAAGGCGCAAAGCTTGGGAAAAAACCACATTTCGGAATAGGCCAAATGGTCATGAACCCACCACGCCAAATCGCGCCAATCACGCCCCGCCTCGTATTGATCGGCAAACCACGGGATCACGATCGTCGCCCCCGCCACCGCGCCCTCGCCGCGCCCCCAATCCCAGATATGACATTCCATCGGGTTATCATTTCGCGCACAGTTCAGTTTGTTTTCATTGCCAAACCGGTTCACTTCGCGCGACCTATACCCCGACCTTACCGCAACCCGCCCAAAGGTTTCCTCCAGCGGATCAAGCAAGCTTTCACAAAACGCCCGCCCATTCTCAATCGCCAGATCGGGGTCGTCGGGAATATTCTGAAGCCCGTGAAAATTCGCGATCTCCGAATAGAGAAACTCGCGCATATAGAAATATTTGCTCAACCGCACCCGGCCCAGCGTCTCAAGGCTCCACATGCTCTGCGGGCGCCGCATCATCTGGCCATCTCAGCCGCGCTCAATACCCGTTCCAGCGAAACGCGCCCTCCGGCGACAACTCTGAAAACGGGTTATGCGCCACCTCCCAGACATGCCCGTCGGGATCGGCAAAATACCCATGATGCCCGCCCCAAAACACATCCGCCGCCTCTTTCAACACCTTCGCACCCGCCGCCCGCGCCGCCTCGATCACCTCAGCTACCTCGCCCTTCTCGCGCACATTATAAGTCAGCGTCATGCCGCCATGCCCCAACGCGGCCTCCGGCACGCCAATATCCTCGGCCAACTTCGCACGCGGATAAAGCCCCAGCGTCTGACCGATCAGATCAAATGCGATCACCCCATCCGGGCTCTCCACACGCCTCCAGCCCAGCGCCTCGTAAAACGCCGCCGCGCGCTCCATATCCGCCACCCCCAACGTGATAAGCGATACCCTCTGCTCCATTCTCACACCCCCTCAATCCATTCCCACATCAGCCACCACCTCCTACCGCAATGACATCCTCAACCGCGGCCTCGACCAGACCCAGACAGGTTTCATCCGAGAACCGGTGATTAGCATCCTTGACCAGGGTAAGCCGCATGTCCGGCCCCTCTGCATGTTCCAGCAATCGCACTGCCGTCGCCACCGAAACGGCGGTATCCGCCGTGCCCTGCAAGAACCGCACAGGAAACCGCAACGCCAGCGGCGCGCGCAAAACCAACCGCTCGCGTCCGTCCTCGATCATCCGCTTGGTAATGACATAAGGCTCCATGTAATCGCTTGGCAATTCCACGTGACCAACCTCCTCCAACGCGCGCTTCTGCGCCTCGCTGAAATCGGCCCAATAGCCGTCCTCGGTAAAATCCGGCGCCGCCGCAATCGTCACCATCCCGGCAATCCGCTCTGGCAACGCACGCGCCAGCAACAGCGCCTGCCACCCTCCCATGCTTGAGCCAACCACCACCATCGGCCCCTCGCACAGCGTCTCGACCGCCGCCAGCGTATCTTCGTGCCAATCGCCGATGCACCCGTCTTCAAAGCGGCCCGAACTCTCGCCATGCCCGGAATAATCAAACCGCAAAAACGCGCGCCCACGCGCGCGCGCCCATGCCTCCAGATGCACCGCCTTGGTGCCCTCCATGTCAGATTTCAGCCCGCCCAGAAACACCACGCACGGCCCCACACCTTCGCTCTTGTGATAAGCCAACCGCCGCCCCTCAGGCGTTTCAAGAAATTCGCTCATGCCTCTACTCCTTGGTTTGACACCAAGGCTATCGGGGCCACGCCCGCCCCGCAATCACTCTTCCGCCTCATCCAGGCCGTGGGCCACCACCGCCGCCATGCCCGACATCGCGCAAAACAAGCCCAGCGTCACAGCAGCACCCGCAAAACTGGCCAGCGCCCCAAACACGCCTGCGCCCAACAACAACACACCAATCGCCGTATTGGCGACGGCGGTATAGGCCAGCCGCTTGCCCTCCGGCGCCATATCCACCAAATAGGTTGAGCGCCCCTGCCGTACCCCGTGATAGGCGATCATCAACAAAAACAGCGACAGCGGCAACGCCCAGAGCGTACCCGCCAACCCCGCCGCCCGCAGCCCCAGCGCAAGACCAAGGGCGCCCGCCCCCGCCAACCCGGAATAGATCAACACCCGGCGCGACGAGCGATCCGCCAATCGCCCCCATACATAGCTCGACAAAAACGACGCAATGGCCGAGGCCAGAACCAACGCCCCCAACCGATCAAACGCCGCGTTCCCCGTCTCCGACGCCAAGAGCACAAGATAAGGCGGCGCCAGCGCGCTCGACACAAGCAAGCCCCGCGCCACCACAAACCGCGCCAACCCCGGCTCTTCGCGCAACAATCGCATTTGGCCCAGCGTAGCGCGTAACCCGCCCTCTTGCGTATCGCGCGTCGCGTCGTCGCCGCTTTCGTGCAACCCGGCGAAGACCACCGCCGCCAGCAGAAACGCTCCCGCCGCCACGCCAAGCGCGCCCCAGACCAACGTCATGCGCGCAACCGGCGCTCCCATCAACAGCAACGCAAAACCGATTACCACCAACGCCGACGCCGACGCCCCAAACCCGGTCGCCGCCCCGCGCCGGGTCTGGGCAACCGTGCGCCCCAACACATCCTTGTAACTCACCGAGGCATAGGCCCGGGCCACCGCCAAAACCGCCAGCGCCGCGCAAATCGCCGCCCCCGCAGCCGCGCCCTCAAGGCTCAATGCAATCAAGATAATCAGGCCCAACATCGCCCCCTGCACGACGCTCGCCCACACCCACGCCCATTTGCGCTCCTTCATCGCGTGAATGCGCCTGGCAATGAACAATTGCGGCAACAGCGCCCCGCCCTCGCGGATCGGAACCAACAAACCGACAAAAAACGCAGGCACCGAAAGGGCCGTCAAAAGCCAACTCAACACCAGTTTCGGGTCAAACAACCCATCGGCGGATTTGGTCAGCGTCAAGGCCCCGGCATGGCGCAGGAAATTCCCGGCCTCTCCCGGTTGCGCTTCGCTTGTCGCCCCGCTCAGACGCTGAAACAGGGCGCTTTTCATGCTCATATCATCCGTCCTTCTGCCCCTTCCACCGCGCCGCCAGTGTCCCCGCTTTTCGCGCCATGCGCAAACACGACGTAATTGATTAACCCGGTTCTTGACCGCCGGGGTCCGCCACGATGTCCCACCGATGACAACATGGCCCATTTGCCGCACCCATACCCACAATTTAGCCCAAACAATTGACAACGCCCGCCATCCCCGCCAAATCACGCCTTACACACATAACCCGCAACCGGGCGTTCCGTGGGCGCCAAACTGACGAGGAGGCCGCAATGGCACAAATCTCTCTCACCTTTCCCGATGGCAATTCGCGCGAGTACGACGCCGGGGTCACCCCCGCCGATGTCGCCGCCAGCATCTCCAATTCTCTCGCCAAAAAGGCGATCAGCGCCACCGTGAATGGCGCGCATCACGATCTGCAATGGCCGCTCAACGCTGATGCATCAATCGCCATCAACACCATGAAAGACGCGGCCCCCGCGCTCGAATTGATCCGCCATGACTTTGCTCATGTCATGGCCCGCGCCGTGCAAGAGCTTTGGCCCGATGTCAAAGTCACCATCGGCCCGGTGATCGAAAACGGCTGGTATTACGATTTCGACCGCGAAGAGCCGTTTACCCCAGAAGACCTCGGCGCCATCGAGAAGAAGATGAAAGAGATCATCAACCTTCGCGACCCGGTGCGCACCGAAATCTGGGAACGCCCGCGCGCAATTGAACATTATCGCGGCACCCATGAACCCTATAAAATCGAGCTGATCGAGGCGATCCCCGGCGACGAACCTCTGCGCATGTATTGGCACGGCGACTGGCAGGATCTCTGCCGTGGCCCACACCTGCAACACACCGGCCAACTCCCCGCCGACGCCTTCAAACTGATGAGCGTCGCAGGCGCCTATTGGCGTGGTGACTCCGACCGCGCCATGCTGCAACGCATCTATGGCGTTGCCTTCCAGAACAAGGAAGACCTGCGCAAATACCTCAACATGCTGGAAGAAGCCGCCAAACGTGACCACCGCAAACTGGGTCGCGAGATGGACCTCTTTCACATGCAAGAGGAAGCCCCCGGCCAGATCTTCTGGCACCCCAACGGCTGGCGCATCTACACTGGCCTTCAGGACTACATGCGCCGGATGCAACAACGCGGCGGCTATGTCGAAGTGAACACGCCGCAAGTGGTCGACCGCAAACTCTGGGAAGCCTCCGGGCATTGGGAAAAATACCAGGAACACATGTTCATCGTCGAAGTTGACGAGGAACATGCGCGCGAAAAATCGGTCAACGCGCTCAAACCGATGAATTGCCCCTGCCATGTCGAGATTTTCAAACAGGGCCTGAAATCCTATCGCGACCTGCCGTTGCGCATGGCCGAATTTGGCTCGTGCAACCGCTATGAGCCCTCGGGCGCGCTGCACGGCATCATGCGGGTGCGCGGCTTTACCCAGGACGACGCGCATATCTTTTGCACCGAAGAACAGATCGAATCTGAAACCGCCCGCTTCATCGACTTCCTGTCGAACGTCTATCGCGATCTCGGCTTTGAAGACTTCAAGGTCAAATTCTCCGACCGTCCCGATCTGCGCGCCGGGTCCGATGACGTGTGGGACAAGGCCGAAGCCGCGCTCTTGTCGGCCACCCGCGCCGCCGGGTATGAACCCGAACTCAACCCCGGCGAAGGTGCCTTCTATGGCCCGAAACTCGAATTCGTCCTCACCGACGCAATCGGGCGTGACTGGCAATGCGGCACCCATCAGGTTGATTTCGTCCTGCCCGAACGGCTCGACGCCAATTACATCGGCCCTGACGGTGCCAAACACCGCCCCGTCATGCTGCACCGCGCTACCTTGGGCAGTTTTGAGCGTTTCATCGGCATTCTTATCGAAGAACACGCAGGTAAGCTGCCCTTCTGGCTCGCCCCGCGTCAGGTCGTCGTGACCACCATCGTCTCCGAGGCCGATGACTACGCCCGCGAAGTCACCGCCGCGTTGCAAGCCGTCGGCATCCGCGCCGAGGCCGATCTACGCAACGAAAAGATCAACTACAAGGTGCGCGAACACTCGCTCGGCAAAGTGCCGGTGATCCTCGCGCTCGGCCATCGCGAGGTTGAGGAAAAAACCGTCACCCTGCGCCGTTTGGGCGAAAAACAGACCTCGGTGCAAGCACTTGACGACGTTGTCGCGGCCCTCAAGGTCGAGGCGACACCGCCGGATTTGCGTTAGAATCTTAACGTAAACATTCCGCGCCTGCGATGTGACTTGTAACATTCCAGCGCCGGAGCGTTTTGGGCGTCGCAGATAGCTGCGGCGCCCTTTCTTTTGTTTTCAACAGGTTATCGCGTGATTCGCTGAAACATTTGCTCACGGCGCGCCGCTGGGCTCTGACGCCTGCGTGATGCACAGGCTCGTGAGTGGCCTAAATGTGATATGTGAGGTTACCAATTTCCCATCGCACTCAGCGATCAGATTAAAAAACCAAGTGATCCATCAAAGGGAGACCCGAAATGTCCAATACCATGCAAACCATCGCCCTCGCTGGCGCCGTCGCCACGGCAATCGCCGCACACACCACCTCCGTTTCCGCCGCCGAGCAGGAAAAATGCTACGGCGTGTCGCTGGCCGGTCAGAACGACTGTAAAGCCGGCGCAGGCACCACTTGCGCAGGCACATCCAAGGTCGACTACCAAGGCAACGCCTGGACAATGGTCGAAAAAGGCACCTGCGCCTCGATGGAACTGCCCGCCATGGCCGATGGGTCCGCACGCATGGGCTCGCTCGAAGAGCTGAGCCGCGATCTGCCCTCCTAAACGCCCCGGTTTCGGGCGGAGTGAAACCCTCCGCCCGGCCACACCCGACAAATGCGCCTCATGCGGAGACAGACATGCTTGACCAACAGCGTCACACTTCTTTGCCCCCCGCACCCGGCGTCGGCTACAAGCCACAGCACTATGCGGCCATTACCGATGATCCCACACCCGTCGGCTGGCTTGAAATCCACGCCGAAAACTACATGGGCGCCGGTGGCCGACCGCTCGCACAATTGCGCCATCTCTCTGAACGCTTTCCGATTTCCGTGCACGGCGTCGGACTTTCAATCGGCGGTGAAACCCCGCTCGACCCCGATCATCTGGCCCGCCTGCGCCATCTCTGCGACTGGCTTCAACCCGCCAGCTTTTCTGAGCATCTCGCTTGGTCCACCCACGACAGTAATTTCCTCAACGACCTCCTGCCACTGCCCTACACCGACGCAACACTTGCCCGCGTCGCCAGCCACATTGATCAGGTTCAAGAGACGCTCGCCCGCCCCATGCTGCTTGAAAACCCCTCCTCCTATCTCGCCTTTGCGCAAAGCACCTGGTCCGAGCCCGATTTCCTGCGTGAAATTGCCCGCCGCACTGGCTGCGGTCTCCTGCTTGATGTGAATAACGTGTTCATCTCCGCCACCAATCTCGGCTTTTCGCCGCAAACCTATATCGACGCCTTCCCACTCGATCTTGTCGGCGAAATTCACCTCGCCGGGCATGACACCGAGGCGGATGACCACGGCAAACCCCTCTTGATCGACAGCCACGGGCGTGCGGTTGATGAACCCGTCTGGGCGCTGCTGGATCACACATTGGCTCGCTCCGGCCCCCGCCCGCTATTGATCGAATGGGACAACGACGTGCCCGAATGGCCCATTCTCGCAGCCGAAGCCTCGCGCGCCGCCTCGTCTCTCACAGGGCTTACCGCCCCCGCAAAGACCGCCGCGCGCGCAGGGGCCACGCTATGAGCGATCAAACCACCTTTCGAGCGGCCCTTCTCGACCCGTCGCACCCCGTGCCACCCGACCTGTTTGATGGCGCGGGCAACCCTGCTGGTGCGCGTTTCTCGGTCTATCGCAACAACGTCGCCACCTCCCTCACCGAAGCACTTGAGCAGACCTTCCCGATCCTTCGCAAGCTTATCGGCGACGACACGTTCAAAGCCCTCGCCGGGATTTACCTGCGCGCCCATCCGCCGACATCGCCGATCCTGTCAACCTATGGCGAAAACCTCCCCGCGTTCCTTGAAGCCTTCGAACCCCTCGCCCATCTCGGCTATCTCCCCGACATGGCCCGCTTAGAGCGCGCCCTGGTCAAAAGCTATCACGCCGCAGATGCCCCCCCGCTTGATCCTGCAATCTTCACAGCCATAGCCCCCGAAGACCTGCCGCGTCTGGCCCTCCAATTCGCCCCTGCCGTGATCCTCCTCCGCTCGCGCTGGCCGATCCATGGCATATGGCGTTTCAATACCGAAACCGACGCACCAAAACCGCCACACACCGCACAAGACGTCCTCATCACCCGCCCCGACTATGATCCGGTCCCACAGCTTCTACCCGCCGGTGCCGCCGACTTCATCACCGCCCTAAACGAAGGCCAAACTCTCGGTCAAGCCGCGGAAAACGCCACCAATTTCGATCTTTCCGCTCTTCTCACACTCCTATTTCAAACCCAAGCCCTAACTCACGCAACACTTGAGGATCAGGCATGAATACCATGATATCTCTTTATAATTCCCTAACACATCACATCGAAAAGCTCGACTGGCTGATCCCCAGCCTCGCGCGCTTCCTTTTCGCGGCTGTCCTCTTGATGTATTTCTGGAAATCCGCCCTCACCAAGCTGGGAGACGGCTTTTTCGGCTTCCTCAACCCCACCAGCGCCTATTTTCAGATCTTCCCGAAGACCGCCGAAGCCCTCAACTATGACACCTCACAGTTCGGAGTCTTCCATTGGGTCATCGCCGTGGCTGGCACATGGTCGGAATTCCTCCTTCCTGCGCTGATTGTTCTCGGCTTGCTCACCCGCCTCGCCGCCATCGGCATGCTTGGCTTCATCGCCGTGCAGACGCTCACTGACCTCTTCGGCCACGGCGTCATCAACGAACCCGCAACCATCGGCGCATGGTTTGACAATGACGCTTCAAGCCTGCTGATGGATCAACGCAGTCTCTGGGTTTTCCTGCTGATCATCCTCGTCATCAAGGGCGCCGGCCCCCTCTCGCTCGACCGCCTCTTGGCGTCCAAACCCGCGCCTCACCCTTCCTGAAACACCGCACCCACCTCGGCCCGGATAATCCGCGCAATCAACGCACAGTCGTCCAGCGAAAAGGTCAGCGGCAGCCGCATATCCAAAATGCCCTTCAAAATCCGGTCGCTCCCCGGCATCCGCTCCGCGTCAACATAGCGCCAACTGTCATAACGACTGGTAAATCCCGTCGGCTCCGCCCCGCCAAACCATTTCAGCTCAACGCCGCGCGCCGCACAACGCGCCAGAACCGCGCCGATCTTCTCCTCGCTCCAATCCAGCAGTAAAAACTGTATCGACGAACCAACGAAATACTCCGGTTCGGGCCGCTCAACCACGCGCAAGCCCGGCGTGCCGCGCAAGCCCGCCTCAACCACACCATAGCGCGCATTCCACGCCTCGCATTGCGCCTGCAACCGCGCCAACTGAGGCCGCAGGATCGCCGCGCGCAGGTTATCCATCCGCCCCGACACATTCGGCGTCACATATTTCACCCGCTCAAACACCTCCGGCCCCGGCGCCGCCAGATGCCGCCCGTAAAGCATATATGACCCCGAGAGCATGATCGCGCGCGCCGCAACCTCCGCATCATCGGTGATCAGAAACCCGCCCTCGCCGGAATTGAGATGCTTATACGTCTGCGTTGAATAACACCCGACCACCCCATCTGTCCCGGACAGTCGCCCGTTCCAACGCGCCCCCATCGTATGCGCACAATCCTCGATCACAACGATCCCGGCGGCGTCACAAATCGCCATCAAACGGTCCATATCCGCCAGATGCCCGCGCATATGACTCAGCATCAAAACCTTCGCGCGCCCTGTCGCCTTGGCCTCCAGATCGTCCAGATCAATGGTCAGCCCCTCATCCACCCCGACAAACACCGGCACCGCCCCGACACTGGCAATCGCCCCTGGCACCGGTGCCAGCGTAAACGCATTGGTCAGCACCTCGTCACCGGGCCGCACCTCTACCGCGCGCAAAGCACAGGCCAGCGCATAGCCTCCCGACGCCACCGCAAGGCAATATTTCGCCCCCATCGCCTCGGCGAATTCCTGCTCCAAAAGGGCAACCTCACCGGTCTCCCCCTCTGCCACGTTATAGCGGTGCAAACGTCCGCCCCTCATCACGTCCAAAGCCGCCTTGATCGCCTCATCGGGGATCGGTTCTTGCTGGGTGAAACTGCCGTTGAATTTTTCCATGAACATTTAATGCGCCGCCCAATCGCGCGCGTCAATGTCGCTCCCCACCCCACCGAATGACGCAAATGACAAAGGCACACGCCCCCGCACGGCCCAAACTGATCCCATGGACAACCCCGATCCCATCACCTTCATCCACACCCTGCAATGGCACGCCCTGCCGCCCCGCGCGCAATTGATGGCCCGCCTCTCGCTGCTTGATCTGATCGCCGTCGCCGCCGCCGCCCAAACCACCCGCGTGTCGCAGATAATCGCCGATCACGCCGCAACCCAGTTCGCAGGCTCCCACCCCATGCTGTTTGACGCGCGCACCGCCTCGCCCACCGGCGTCGCCCTCGCCGCTGGCATGCGCATCGACAGCCTTGATGGCCATGATGGCTTTAATCCGGCCAAGGGCCATATCGGTTGCCCTCTGCTCCCCGCGCTCCTCGCCCTTGCGCCCGAAAGCCTTGCGGGCAGCGAATTTCTCGCCACCCTCGCTATGGGATATGAGTTTGGCGCGCGCGCTTCGGTCGCCCAACACGCCACGACGCTTGAGTATCACACCTCCGGCTCATGGGGCGCTGTCACCGCCGCCGCCGCTGGCGCACGCCTTCTCAAACTCGATCATGAAACAACCCGCCACGCCCTCGGTATCGCCGAATACCACGGGCCCCGCAGCCAGATGATGCGCTGCATTGATCATCCCACAATGGTCAAAGACGGCTCTGGCTGGGGCGCGATGGCAGGCACCTCCGCCGCGCTGCTGGCCCGCTCCGGCTTCACCGGTGCGCCCTCAATCATCACTGAAAAATCCCCCGAGCACTGGGCCGACCTTGGCCAGACCTGGCAGGTCGCCGCGCAATATTACAAACCCTGGCCGGTCTGCCGCTGGGCCCAGGGCCCGGTCGAAGGCATCCTCGCCCTCAAAAAGGCCCACAACCTCGCCGCCGCCGATGTCGCCAAAATCGAGATTGAAACCTTCCACGAAGCCGTCCGCCTCGCCATGGCAGAGCCCAAACTCACAGACGAGGCACAATATTCCACATCCTTCCCCTGCGCCCTCGCCCTTGTGCACGGCGATATCCGCCCCGAACACCTGGCCGACGATGCCCTCAAAGACCCGGAAACCCTGCGCCTCTCGCGCGCCACAAAACTGCGCGAACACGACCACGCCAACACCCGTTTCCCGCATCAGCGTTTCGCGCGCACCACCCTCACCCTCACCAATGGCACAAGGTTCCAAACCGACTGGATAGAACCCCGCTGGGGCCCCAAAAACCCACCCACCGAATCCGATCTTCGCGCCAAATACCGCGCCTACGCCACGCCCATCCTCGGCCCCACCCGAACAGCCCAGATCGAAGACACCATCAACACACTCGAAACCCGCCCCTTTACCGACCTCGCAGCCCTGCTCATGGCCCCCGCCTGACGCGCCCGCCCCTTCATCTTGCCGAAAATATCCCGGGGTCCGGGGCAGCGCCCCGGTTCTTCGCGCCACTCACACCGCCATCAAACATCCGCCAAAAGGCGCGTCACCATCTCCGGCAAATCCTCGAACCGCTCAAGCAGCCCTTCTGGGTTAAGCGCCACCATATCCTCACCCGACGGCCCAAAGGTCACCAACACCGATGGCACTCCCGCCGCCGCCGCCGTATTGCGGTCGGTATCACTGTCGCCCACCAACAGGCACAGTGCCGGATCGCCCCCCGCGCGCCGCGCCGCTTCAAACAACGGCTCGGGATCCGGCTTGCGCACCGCCAGCGTATCGGCCCCAACTAGCGAGGCAAAAGCGTCACGAATACCCAAACTCACCAGCAACTGCTCGGCCAGCGCCTCGGGCTTGTTGGTGCAAATCCCCACGCCAAACCCCGCGCGCCCCAAAGCCTCCACAGCCTCCATCGCACCGGGATACAGCACCGTATGGCGGTCAATCCCTTGCGCATAAGCATCCAGCAAGAACGGATACCACCGCTCAATCGCGTCCTCCTCCACGTTGCCCAGCCGCGTCATCCCCAGCCGCAACATCGCCTTGCCGCCGCGCAGCGCCGTGCCCGCATCGCGCCCCATATCCAGCACATCGCCCGCGCCCATCTCGCGAAAACACGCATTCGCCGCCGCAATCAAATCGCCGCTGGTATCCGCCAACGTCCCGTCGAGATCGAAAATAACCGTTTTCATCTTTGCCCTTTCCGGCGCTCATTCTGGCGCATACCCACCCCACAAGTCACACAGGCCCGCCCTAAACAGTCACGCCCCTTGCCTCGCCCTGCCAACCGGATAAAACGGGGCACAGTCAAAATAACAAGAGAAACCTTGATGAGCACCGCATTGATCATCCTCGCCGCCGGACAAGGCACGCGAATGAACTCCGATCTTCCGAAGGTGCTGCATCAGATTGCAGGCGCCCCGCTTCTGGTCCACGCCATGAAATCAGGCGCGGGCTTTAGCCCCGAACGCACTGTTATCGTCGCCGGTCACGGCGCTGATGCGGTCACCGCCGCCGCCCGCGATTATGACGACACCGCCGAAGTGGTTCTTCAAGCCGAGCAAAACGGCACAGGCCACGCGGTCCAGATGGCGCAAGCCGCGCTCAAAGGCTTCACCGGCGATGTCATCGTGCTCTATGGCGACACCCCCTTTATTCGCCCTGAAACGCTCGAAACCATGGCCGAGGCACGCGCCACCCATGACGTCGTCGTGCTCGGCTTTACCGCTGCCGATCCGGGCCGCTATGGCCGCTTGGTGATGTCTGGCGATACCCTTGAAAAGATCGTCGAATTCAAGGATGCGTCACCCGAAGAACGCGCCATAAACCTATGTAACTCTGGCGTAATCATGGCCAACGCCGAAACGCTCTTCTCCCTTCTCTCTGACGTCACAAACGACAACGCCAGCGAAGAATACTACCTCACCGATATCGTCGGCCTCGCCAACGCGCGCGGCCTCTGTGCCACCGCTGTTACCTGTGACGAGGCCGAAACCATGGGCGTTAACTCCCGTGCCCAACTGGCCGAAGCCGAGGCCGCCTTCCAAGCGCGCGCCCGCGCCGAAGCGCTGGAAAACGGCGTCACGCTACACGCCCCCGAAACGGTCTTTTTTGCCCATGACACCATCATCGGGCGCGACACAATTGTTGAGCCAAACGTGGTCTTCGGCCCTGACGTGACCATCGAATCCGGCGCTCACATTCGCGCATTTTCGCATCTCGAAGGCTGCCACGTTTCGCGCGGCGCCATCGTCGGCCCCTACGCACGCCTGCGCCCCGGCGCTGAACTGGCCGAAGATGTGCATGTCGGCAATTTTGTCGAGATCAAGAACGCCACCCTCGAAGCGGGTGCCAAGGCCAATCACCTTAGCTATATCGGCGACGCCAGCGTCGGCGAAGGCACAAATATCGGCGCGGGCACCATCACCTGCAACTATGACGGCGTGATGAAACATCGCACGACTATCGGCGCGCGCGCCTTCATCGGCTCCAACACCATGTTCGTCGCCCCGGTCAGCGTGGGCGACGAGGCCATGACAGCCACCGCCACAACCGTCACCCAAAACGTGCCTGCGGGCGCTCTGGCCATCGGTCGCGCCGTGCAGGAAAACAAACCCGGCATGGCCCAAAAGCTGATGCAAGCCCTGCGCGCCAAGAAGGCCAAGCGCGACGCAGAGCCTGACGAAAACACGCCCTGATCGCGCGCCGCGCCACCTGCTCAACTCAGCCCAAACCATGACGGGGAACGAATGACCGATCTCTCGCTTGATGACGCCCTTGCCGCCCTCAAAACCCTCATAGAACCGGGCCGCGCGGAAGGTCAGGCAAAATATCACAAACAAAGCCGCGGGGTGTTGGGTATCCCCAACCCCGCCCTCAACGATCTGACCAAAGAATGGCGTCAGAGCCTCAGTGTCGAAAACCGCGTCACCCTCGCCGACCAACTCTGGCAGACCGATATATTCGAGGCGCGGCTCAGTGCTGCCAAACTGCTCACCCAATCGCGCATCCGCCCAGACGAAGCCGCGTGGGAGCTGATCCAATCCTGGGTTCCCGACTTTGATAGCTGGGCAATCGCAGATCACGCCTGCATGGCCGGTCAAAAGCGCCTTACCGCCGATCCCTCGCGTATCGACACTGTCGAGACCTGGACCACTTCGGATCACTTGTGGACCCGGCGCGCCGCGCTGGTCATCACCCTGCCCTGGACCAAACAGAACCATCCCAAACCCGATGATCTCGCCATCCGCGACCGCGTGCTCGGCTGGGCCGCCACTTATGTCGATGACCATGCATGGTTCATCCAGAAAGCCGTGGCATGGTGGCTGCGCGAGCTCTCAAAACACGACTCCGCCCGCACCATCGCATTCCTCGCCACCTATGGTGAGCGGATGAAGCCTTTCGCGCGCAAGGAAGCCGCGCGTCTCCTTCCCAAAGGTTAAAGCACTGTCGCGTCTCCGCGCGCCGCATTAACCCATTTCCTAACAAACCCTTTCGCATCCCCCGGCAGCCGGGCAGCAGCCACAAGTCAGACGCGAGTCACCCCCCCAAAGCCGGGGCAGCCCCGCAGTTAACCACACGGGGCGCTGCCTTCATTCGGAATAAACTTCTACTTCCGGCAGATCGGTCAACGGCGCCTCGATCGCGCGCAGCGCGGCCAGCGACATGCGGCTTCCACCCGTGGCCTCCCCCTCAATCGGGATAAGATCAAGCTGCACCGCCTTGCCATTCGCCGGATAGACCACACGCCCCTTGGAAGGCGTTGAAACCAAAGGCGTTTTAATCCAGATTCCCGGATCGGTCGGATCGCCAAGAGACGCCACCGTACGCCCCAAAAGCTTGCCCTTGCCGCTTTTTTGCGACTCCTCGGCGGCCTTCTTGGCGGCCGTTTTTTCCGCCGCAGAGGTCGTATCAAACTGATCCACGGTGCGCGCCGACGCGGGTGGCCTCATTGCGGCTCCACCCTCGGGGCGCGCCATCGGTCGAACCTGCCCTGATTCTGGCGTATCCATTTGATTTTGCGGCGAAAGCTGCGCACAGCCCACCACAAGAAAACCCGCAAGGAAAGCACTGATTATATGTTTCATGCCTTTACCCTATGCGCATCTGTGTCGCGCATCAATCTCTCCTGATCGCCCTTGCGCAGCCCTCCGCCCAGGCCTACCGTCGGCGTATGACAACGCCCCTGATTGACCCGTTTCAACGCCCGATCTCGTATCTTCGCCTGTCCGTGACAGACCGTTGCGATTTCCGTTGTACCTATTGCATGTCCGAAAACATGACCTTCCTGCCCAAGCGCGACCTGCTGACGCTGGAAGAGCTTGACCGGATCAGCACGGCGTTCATCCGCCTTGGGGTCGAAAAACTGCGCATCACCGGCGGTGAGCCTTTGGTGCGCCGCGATATCCTGACCTATTTCCGCGCCATGTCGCGCCACCTTGACTCCGGCGCTCTGAGAGAGCTGACGCTGACCACCAATGGCTCGCAATTACACCGCTTTGCCAAAGACTTGGCCGATGCGGGTGTGCGCCGCGTGAACATCTCGCTCGACACGCTCGATCCCAAGAAATTCGCCCAGATCACCCGCTGGGGCAAACTCGACAATGTCATTCGCGGTATCGACGCCGCACAAGAGGCAGGCTTGCGCGTCAAGATCAACGCCGTCGCGCTCAAGGGCTTTAATGAGAGCGAGTTGATTTCGCTGACCGAATGGTGCGCCTCGCGCGACATGGATCTCACCTGGATCGAGGTCATGCCGATGGGCGATATCGGCAACGAAGACCGGCTCGACCAATATTGGCCGCTCAAAGATCTGCGCGCCACGCTGGCGAATCACTACACCCTCCAAGACCTCGCCGAGAGCACGGGCGGCCCTGCCCGCTACGTTAAGATCGAGGAAACCGGCCAGAAGATAGGCTTCATCACGCCGCTGACGCATAATTTCTGCGAAAGCTGCAACCGCGTCCGCCTCACCTGCACCGGTGAGCTTTTCATGTGTCTTGGTCAAGAAGACCGGGCCGACCTGCGCGCGCCCTTGCGTGCCTCAACCGAAGATGCCGTTCTCGAAGATGCAATCCGCGCCGCCATCGCCCTCAAACCCAAGGGCCATGATTTCGACTATTCCCGCCAAGACGTGGCGGGAAGAATGACCCGCCACATGAGCCACACTGGCGGTTGACCAAAGGGCGGGCAAACTGCCCCCCCTTTTCTTTCAATCACTTACGCTGCAGGCATCCGCTTTTCGACAACCTCTGCGAACCACGAGCATCCCGCCGGAATCGCCTCATCGTTGAAGTTGTATTCCGGGTGATGCACCATCGCCGTATCGCCATTACCCATCAGGATGTAGGCCCCTGGCCGCTCTTCCAGCATAAAGGCGAAATCTTCGCCCCCCATGATCAATGGCGCCTCATCACACCCGCCAGAAACTGACTTGGCCACCTCAACGGCAAATTCCGTCTGTTCGCTGTGGTTCGCCATCACCGGATAGCCTCGATGATAATCAACCACAACGGTTCCTCCGAAGGTCGCCGCAACCCCCTGACAAATCTCATTTATCCGTTTTTCGGCCAGATCACGAACCGCACCGCTCAGGGTCCGCACAGTCCCCTTGAGATGCACCTTTTGCGGGATAACATTATACGCCTGAGACGAGGTCTCAAACGACGTGACCGAAACAACAATCTGTTCAACCGGGTCCGCGCTGCGACTGGCAATCGTCTGCAGCGCCAACACGGCCTGCGACGCCATCACAGTGGTGTCTATGGTCTCATTTGGCTTGGCGGCATGACCGCCCTTGCCCTCAAAATGGATGTCGAATTGATCTGCTGCTGCAAAAAACGCGCCCTCGCGGATTGAGAATGCACCCACCGGCATACCGGGCCAATTGTGCATCCCATAGACTTCGTGAATGCCGAATTGCTTCATCATTCCGTCGTCACACATTTCCTTGCCACCGCCGCCGCCTTCTTCCGCCGGCTGAAAGATCACGATCGCTGTGCCGTCAAAATTCCGCGTCTCTGCCAGATACTTGGCCGCCCCCAACAACATCGCGGTATGACCATCGTGGCCACAGGCATGCATCGCCCCCGGCGTCTTGCTGGCATAGTCTACTCCGGTCTGCTCATGAATAGGCAGCGCGTCCATATCCGCGCGCAAGCCCACAACCTTACCAGACTTATTCGTTGCGCCCTTGATCACCCCGACAACCCCGGTACGCCCAATGCCCGTCACCACCTCGTCACAGCCAAATTCCCGAAGCTTTTCAGCAACCAAGGCGCTGGTGCGATGCGTCTCAAACAGGATCTCGGGATTCTCGTGAATATCGCGCCGCCATGCAGTGATCTCGTCGTGCAACTCGGCCAAACGGTTTTTAACAGCCATAGTATGTCCTCTCGCTCAAGGGTTTCACGTGACGGTTTCCGCGTTCCGCCATAGGCCGGATCATGCAGAGCGACGCCATTTCCAAGTGCCACCAAACAGCGAAGCGCCCGGGCGTGCAACCCGCATTTCATCAAATGCCCAGCCCCAGAAAGCGCTGAGAGCAGTGCGCCCAATTATTCGCCTAACCTTCTCTAAGCCGCTCCAGCAAGCGCTGCATAAAGCGATGCCCGGCGTCGAATTGCGCGATGCTGATGAATTCGTCGGGCTGATGCGCCTGCTCAATATTGCCCGGCCCACAGATCACAGCGGAATAGCCCGCCTCCTGAAACTGCCCGGCCTCGGTGCCATAGCTGACGACGTGGCTGGCGTTGTCGCCGGTAATCGCGCGCACCAAGGCCTCGGCCTCGCCGTTTTCCTCGGGTTTCAGCCCCGGAACACTGAACAGGTCTTCTACCTCGATTTTTGCTTGCGGATGCACCGCCTGCATCTCGGCTTCGATCCGGCGCACCTCAGTCAAATAACGCGCGCGCCACATCTCGGCGCTTTCGCTCGGAACCATTCGGAATCCCATGACAAATTCGCACATCTTGGCGGTGATGTTGTTGGCCGTTCCACCATGCACTGTGCCGACATGGGCATTCGTCCAGGGTGGCTCGAACATTGCCGCCATCGCATCAGGCTTGGCCGCACGGTTCTCCGCGTTCACTCGGTTGCCCCAGTCAATCAGACGCGCGGCCTCCATCACGGCGCTCACCCCGGTATGGGCAAGGCTCGAATGAACCTCGAACCCGAACACACGTGTGGTCAGCCCGATTCCGCCCTTGTGGCCGGTCACCGCCTGCATCGTCGACGGTTCCCCCACGATCACGGCACTGGCGCGCGGCACGCGGCCTTGCATGGCTTCAATCATCGGCGGCGCACCGGTACAGCCAACCTCTTCATCATAACTCAGCGCGATTTGAAGCGGGCGCTTGATGTCCCCATGCTGCGCCTCAACAAGCGTCCACAGCGCCAGCGCATCGAACCCCTTCATGTCACAGGTGCCGCGCCCGAAATATTTGCCATCCCGCTCGACCACCTTAAAGGGGTCATCGGCCCAGGGTTGACCATCCACCGGCACAACATCGGTATGCCCCGAGAGAATCACCCCGCCATCCACCTCTGGTCCGACATGGGCGAAAAGCGCGGCCTGCTGGTTATCTTCCCGGTAATGTCTGTGGCATTTAATGCCGTGGCTGCTCAGATAATCCTCCACCCAATCCACCAGCGGCAAATTGCTGTCGCGCGAGACAGTCGGGAAAGACACCAGCTTCGTCATCAACTCCAATGGAGACAATCGTTTGGTCACACTCAATACCCGCTATCAGTTGTTAAAATGAAATGGCCCGGTGTGACCTCTCGGTAAGCCGACGCCTCTGGAACATAATCCGCCGAATGAATTGGAGACGGTATCGGTTTGAAATTCAAGTCTTTTTCCGACTTTCTCTTGTTCGGATCCGCAATCGGAACAGCCTTCATAAGTGCCTGCGTATAAGGGTGCTGCGGATCTTCGAAAACCGCGCGTCGCGGCCCAATTTCCACAATCCGCCCGAGATACATCACCCCCACGTCATGAGACACCCGCTCTACAACGGCCATGTCATGGCTGATAAAAAGATAGCTCAGCCCCAACTCTGCCTGCAATTCCATCATCAGGTTCAGGACCTGCGCCTGCACACTCACATCCAGCGCCGAAACCGCCTCATCCGCCACGATCAGCTTGGGGTTCAATGCCAGCGCCCGCGCAATCGCCACCCTTTGACGCTGCCCCCCCGAAAGCTCATGTGGAAAGCGCCGCAGGAATGAGCGCGGCAATTCCACCCGATCAAACAATTTGGTGACCCGTTCCGACAATTCCTTTGACGAAGTGATACCGAAATTGCGCAATGGCTCGGCCACCTGATCCATCAACTGCATCTGCGGGTTAAGGCTGGCAAACGGGTCTTGAAACACCATCTGCATATCGGCCCGCGCGCGCCGCAATTCCTGGTGGTCCAACGACATGATATCCACACCATCCAGGGTCACATGCCCTGACACCGGCTCGACCAGCCGCATCAGCGAACGGCCAACCGTAGATTTTCCACAGCCCGATTCCCCGACAAGACCCAGCGTCCTGCCCTTCTTGAGCGTGAAGGAAATATCCTCGACGGCATGCACATTCGCCACCGTGCGGCGGAGAAATCCGCCCTGCACCGGAAAGCGCGTGACCAGGTTCCTGACCTCCAGAAGGGTCTCTTCGCTGCCGGGAATCGGCTCACTCAGATGTCCTTCCACCCCCAAGAGCTTCATCGGCGCAGGCAGATCGGTTCCCGCCATCTCGCCCAGCCGCGGCACCGCCGAAAGAAGCGCCTTGGTATACTCATGCTGCGGGTTGGCGAAGATCTCCTGCACCGTCCCTTCTTCGACTTTCCTGCCGCGAAACATCACCACCACGCGGTCGGCCATCTGCGCCACCACCGCCATGTCATGCGTGATGAACATCACCGCCGTGCCGGTCTCGCGTTTCAGCCGGTCGATCAGCGCCAAAATCTCGGCCTGAATCGTCACATCCAGAGCGGTTGTCGGTTCATCCGCGATCAGCAGACGCGGCTCACAGGCCAACGCCATGGCGATCACCACCCGCTGACGCATACCGCCGGAAAGTTCGTGGGGATATTGGTTCAGCCGCCGCTCTGCCTCGGGAATGCGCACCTGCCTGAGCAGTTCCAGCGCGCGCGCCTCCGCCTGCTTTTTCGTCATGCCCAAATGTAGCCGCAGCCCCTCGGTCAATTGGCGACCGACAGTAAAGACCGGGTTCAAAGCCGTCATCGGCTCCTGAAAGATCATCCCGATTTCGTTGCCGCGAATCGTGCGCATCAGGCCCTGCTCGGTCTTGGCCAAGTCGATCTCATCGCCCCCGCCGCGATCAAACAACAGCTTCCCACCCGTAACTTCGCCGCCGCCATATTCCACTAGTCGCATCAGAGACAACGACGAAACCGACTTGCCAGAACCCGACTCGCCCACGACACAAACGGTTTCACCGGGGTTGATCGTAAACGACACATCCTCGACCCCGACGACCGGGCCATCTTTGGTCTGAAACTCGACACGCAGGTTTTCGATTCTCGCAATTGGCTGGTCGAGCATGCTTTCCCCCGGAACAACAGTAGGTAAGGTCAGACGCTAACGACAGCGGCCCGGAACTGTCAATTGAATGGTCGAGGTGTAAAAATTCCACATTCCTCGAAGGCAAAGCTTGCATT
Organism: Rhodobacteraceae bacterium LMO-JJ12; assembly: GCA_021555075.1. Lineage (NCBI taxonomy): Bacteria > Pseudomonadati > Pseudomonadota > Alphaproteobacteria > Rhodobacterales > Paracoccaceae > Rhodobacteraceae bacterium LMO-JJ12. The sequence goes on along the minus strand of JAKGBX010000003.1, from coordinate 501,569 downwards.
TTTTTTCCACTCGGACTGTGATGTTACGCAATCACTGGGGGGTCACAGTGGCCGGTTTCGCGTTCGACAACTCGGGCGCATGCGTTTTCCGAATATTGCAGGCCCCTCCCATGCCGTTTGGCATGGCAATAATGCAGGGCACAAAGCCCTGTCCAACAAGGAGCGAAAAATGAAGACGAAAACCCTGCTACTCGGCGCTGCCGCCTCGTTCGTTATGGCCCCGGCGGCCATGGCCGAGCGTGGCTCAGACGGACAAGTCAATGTCATCTACTGGCAAGCCCCATCGATCATGAACCCATATCTTTCCAGCGGAACCAAGGACATAGAAGCCGCAAGCCTGACAATTGAACCCCTCGGTCGCTATGATCAAGACGGCGCACTTGTTCCCTATCTGGCCGAGGAAATCCCGACCGTTGAAAACGGCGGTGTCAGCGAAGACCTGACGATGATCACGTGGAAACTGAAGCCCGGCCTCAAGTGGTCCGACGGTTCGCCCGTCACATCGGCAGACGTGAAATTCACCGGCGATTACTGCATGCACCCCGAAGGTGGCTGTGCCCAACTGGCGAAATTCGAAGGTGTCACCAACATCGAGGCGATCGATGATTTGACCGTCAAAGTGACTTTCGCCGAACCCAAGCCCAACCCCTATGGGCCATTCATGGGCGCGCAATCGCCTATTATTCAGGCAGCACAATTCGCCGATTGCCTCGGCTCCAAAGCCCCGGAATGCACCTCGGCCAACTTTAGCCCCATCGGCACCGGCCCGTTTGTCGTGGACGAGTTCAAGCCAAATGACGTGATTACCATGTCGGCTAACCCGAACTATCGCGATCCGGCCAAACCAGCCTTTGCCACACTGACCCTGAAAGGCGGCGGCGATGCCACGGCGGCGGGTCGTGCCGTTCTGGAAACCGGTGAATTCGACTATGCGTGGAACTTGCAACTCGCACCCGATGTTATCGCCAAGATGGCCGAAGGCGGCAAGGGCAAGACCGTGGCGGCCTTTGGTTCGCTGGTCGAGCGGATCGAAATGAACATGACCGATCCGTCGCCCGACCTTCCCGAAGGTGAGCGTGCGACTGCCAAACACCCCCACCCGATCCTCAGCGACATTCGTGTGCGCAAGGCGCTGTCAATGGCGATCGACCGTGATCTTCTGGTCGAAGTGGGCTATGGTCAGGCGGGACGCGCAACCTGTAATCTGGTGCCCGCACCGGCAATCTATGCCTCCGACAACACCGACTGCTTGACCCAGGACATCGAAGGCGCAAAGGCGCTTCTCGAAGAAGCGGGTTGGACCGACAGCGATGGCGATGGTGTCCGCGACAAGGACGGCAAAAAGCTCGCCCTGCTCTATCAAACCTCGACCAACGCCGTGCGTCAGGATTTTCAGGCCCTGATCAAGCAGTGGTGGCAAGAAATCGGTGTCGAAACCGAACTGCGTAATATCAACGCTTCAGTGTTCTTCGGTGGTGACCCGGGCTCGCCCGACACCTTCCAGAAGTTCTATGCCGACGTCGAAATGTATGCCAATAACTTCGATGGCACAGACCCGGAAAGCTATCTGTCTCAGCATACCTGCGACAAAGCCCCCAAGCCAGAAGCGCAATGGCAGGGCGAGAACATCAACCGTTTCTGCGATCCGGCCTATGATGAAATGGTCGCCGAACTCGGCCGCACCGGCTCGCTGGAAGAGCGTGGCAGAATCGCGCGTAAACTCAACGAGATGCTGACCAAAGACAGCTACGTCGTTGTGCCGCTGGTTGATCGTGGCCGTGTATCGGCCCATTCCAACTCGCTGGGTGGTGTTGTTCTCAACACATGGGACAGCGAATTGTGGAACGTTGCCGATTGGTATCGTGTCAAGTAAGCCACTACGGCGCAGCCCCGGACAGCTTCCGGGGCTGCGCCGCTTTCGGCCATAAACGCCCAAGAACCTTAATCAAAGGCGCCGCCATATGCTGACCTTCACGATCCGCCGGCTGGTTCTTGCCGTGCCGACGCTTCTATTTATCTCTCTGGTCATATTCCTTCTGCTGCAGCTCGCCCCCGGCGATCCGATGGCTCAGGTGCCGCTCACCGTGCCGCCGGAAGTGAAGCAGAAAATGCGCGAAGCGCTTGGCCTCGGGCAACCGATCCACATCCAATACCTCAAATGGCTGCAACAATTCTTCTGGGTCGAGCCACAGGTCTTCGTCGACTACCTGTTCGGCACTGATTTCTCTGAAGGCAAACTGCGCGCGATTTCCTGGCAAACCCGTTCGCCGGTGATGGACATCGTGGTTCAGCGCCTGCCCCAGACCCTCACCGTGGTCGGCCTCTCCTATATCGTCGGCATCCTGATCGCCATTCCGATCGGCATTTATTCCGCCTATCGCCAATATTCCGTGTTCGACCAGATGGGCACGTTCATCACTATGGTCGGCTTCTCCATCCCGCCGTTCTTCACCGGTCCCCTCCTGATCGTGGTGTTTTCCGTCGGCCTCGGCTGGTTTCCCTCGATTTATGACACCACCCACCGGGTGACAGATTGGGACAGCTTCCTTTACCAGGTGCGCCAGATGATCATGCCGGTGATGGTGCTGGCACTACAGACGACGGCGCAGATTTCGCGCTTCATGCGCGCCGCGATGCTCGACAACCTCAATCAGGATTACGTGCGCACCGCGCGGGCCAAAGGGCTTTCCGAGGCGGTCGTGGTCATGGTCCACGTCCTGCGCAATTCGATGATCCCGGTGGTCACCGTCATTGCGCTCGGCGTGCCCGGCATCTTCGGCGGCGCCATCATCACCGAGGTGGTGTTCAAGGTGAACGGCATCGGCGCTTATCTCATTGACGCGCTCTTTGCCAACGATCTGCCCACCGTACTGACGATCTCGTTCATCTTCGCCATCCTGATCGTGCTGTTCAACCTGATCGCCGATGTTCTCTACGGTGTGCTCGACCCGAGGATCCGCTATGACTAATCCGTCAAACGCTCCCTTGAACGCGCTGCAAGAGCCAGAAATCACCCGCCCGCCGCGCTCGCGCTGGCGCGATGTCTGGGATCAGTTCAGCCATCACAAGGGCGCTTTGATGGGCGGAGGCTTTCTGATCTTCATCACCCTCGGCGTGCTCTTTGGTGATCTGATCTGGCAGCTCGACCCGAAAAAGCTCGACATCCGCAACAAGGATATCCGCCCGATCGTCACCGCGATTTGGGACTCCTCGGCCAAGGTCAGCTGGGCGCACCCCCTCGGATCAGACAACCTCGGGCGTGATCATCTGGCCCAGATCATCGCGGGCGGACGCACTTCGATGGCAGTGGGCTGGGCCGCAATGATCCTGACAATGCTCATCGGCACCTCGATCGGGGTGCTGTCGGGCTATTTCAAACGCCTCGACGGCATCCTCATGCGCTTCACCGACTTGGTGCTTTCCCTTCCGATCCTGCCACTATTGCTGGTCGCCGTGACGCTGTTCCGCCAACCACTGCGCGCCAATTTCGGCCCTGAAACCGGCATGTTCATCCTCATCGTCGGGGTCATCGGCGTCACTTCCTGGATGCAGACCGCCCGCATCGTGCGCGGCGAAATCCTGGCCCTCAAGGAACGCGAATTCGTTCTCGCTGCCCGCGCCGCCGGCACCACCTCGCGCGGCATCATCCTGCGCCACCTTCTGCCCAACGTGCTCTCACCGATCATGGTTTCTGCCACGCTTGGTCTTGCCACCGCCATCATCACCGAAAGCGCTCTGTCCTTCCTCGGCGTCGGTTTCCCGTCCGACTTCCCCACTTGGGGCAAGATGCTGGCCGATGCCGTGCCGAGGATGCAGGAATTCCCCGAACGCGTGATGCTGCCCGGCATCGCGATCTCCTTGACGGTGCTGTCGGTGAATTATCTCGGTGACGGCCTGCGCGACGCACTCGATCCTCGCATCCGGGGGCGCTGATATGGGGTGGGCAATCTGCCCACCTTCTTTCTTTACACCTTCAATGCTTCTTGCGAATGCTGCGCACCACCCACCACACGATCAACAGCACCACGGGTGTCGCCGCTGCCGTCAGCATGGTCTTGTCGATCCCGGCGGCCTTGGCCAACGGATAAAACCCATAGCTCACAAGATTGATCGCGTAGTATGAGATCGCCACCACCGACAACCCCTCGACCGTGCGTTGCAACCTGAGTTGCAAATCGGCCCGCCGGTCCATGCTTTCCAACAGCGCCTGATTCTGCGCGCTACGCTCCACATCCACCCGCGTACGCAACAAGTCACCCGCCCGCACGGCGCGCTTTCCCATTTCCTTCAACCGCGCCTCGGTGGCGCGCACCGTGCGCACCGCCGGATCAAAGCGACGCGTCATGAATTCGGCAAAGGTCTGGCGCCCTTCAAATCTCGTCTCGCGCAACACCCTGACCCGCTCATGCACCAGCGTCTCATAGGCTGCCGTAGCGCTGAACCGAAACGAAGTCTGCGCCGCGAGATGTTCCAACTCACCGGAACTGCGCAACAACTGATCCAGCGTTTCTGCAGCCGGGCGCGCGCCCCCGCCCATCTCCTCGACCAACCGGCTCAGACGGCCATCCAGCGCCGACAACTCAGGCGACAGCGCCCTTGCCCGCACGAACCCGAGCAGAGACAGCGCCTTGTAAATCTCGATCTCACAGAGCCGTTGGGCAATCCGCCCCACCCGGCGCGGCCCCACCCCCTCGCGCACGAAGATCGCAAAGCGCAGATGTCCCGCCGGATCAATCCTGAAATCCCCGGCAATTATCGCCGCATCATCCAGCACCTGGCTCGCCGCCACGCTCTCTGGCACGAACCAGTCGGCAATATCGCGCGCCATCTCGCTGTTGCTACCCATCCGCTCTATTCTCAATAACGCCGACGTCAGCCGCTGTCCTGGCAGCGCGGCCAGCCATTCTTCGGGGAATACCTCGTAATCCACCGCATCAAAGGCCTGCTGCCCCCGCCCCTCAAGAAAAACGGTATAGGTCACGACCTCGGTGTGGCTTTCCCATTTCAACAGATGTTCACCGATGCGCCCGAAATAATGCGTCGCATCCGGCGCCGGGTGTGGCGCCCCGTGCCGGTCCAGCAGATCAACAAGTTGCGCCCAATCCGCCGCACGATCTCGTCGCGCCGAATCCTCGCCCGCCTTGATCGCCAGAAACACGGCCCTGCTCGGCACCTCCAGCGCCATGAAAGGACGCGCGTGCATCTCCCCTGCCAACTCATACCTCAGCGGATGGTCATCCATGACGCGCTACCCCTGCTTGCTCTGATCCACGATATCCCCCACAGAGCGTCCCGCAATTGCCAAATTCGCGCAAGCAATAGAAAAGGCGCCTCAAAGGACGCCTCTCCAACACCAGACAGAGCCGCTTTCAGCCGTAATCAGGCAGCCGCTTTTGCGCCATCGCTGCCACGCTCTCGGCAAACTCCGGAGCCTGAAGCTGGGCGGCAAACAGCTTGCCTTCGGCCGCCATATGCGCCGCAACCGCCTCGCGCTGATGGCGTATCAACCCCTTGGAAAGCTGCAACGATTGCGGCGCCGAACGGGCCACACCAATGGCAATCTTGCGCACTTCGCCCTGCAAATCCGCATCCGGGAAAACCCGCGCCACAAGGCCAAACCGCTCTGCTTCCGCCGCGCTCAAAATCCGCCCGGCGAGCAATATATCATTGGCCACGGCCATTCCCACACTGGCTGGCAGCAGCATCGACGATGCGGCCTCCGGCACCAGCCCCAGCTTCACAAACGGCGCCCCAAGCGACGCGCTTTCCCCGGCATAGACCAGGTCGCAATGCAACAACAGCGTCAGCCCGATTCCGATCCCCGGCCCGTTCACCGCAGCGATCACAGGTTTGGGACAGCTGGAAAGCGCCCCCAGAAAACGCCACACCGGCGGCACCTTTTCCTCGCGATCACCCTTGGCAAAATCGCCGAGGTCATTGCCCGCTGTAAACATCTCGCCCGCCCCGGTGATCACCAGCGCACGATCCTCGTCACTGGCACCGTAGGCCTCCAGCGCATCAGCCATCGCGCCATACATCTCCTGCGTCAGCGCGTTCTTCTTGTCCTGCCGATCAATGGTCAGGGTCACAACCCGCTCTTCCCGGGAAATCTTGATATGCTCACTCATGTCGCGGTCCTTCCTGTCGGTTCGCGTCAGTCCTACCCATAGGCCGCTCCAAGTCAAAGACAACGTCACGGAAATCCACCGGCGCCCCGGCTTCCTCTGACCAAGGTCTCCGCCCGTTTCCAGGAAGCCTGTTCACTCCCCGCCGGAGGCTCCCACATTGCCCCCGCACCACCCCACTAAAAGAAAAGGCGCCCCGAAAGGCGCCTTTTCCAATCCTCACACGATACACAGGTATTAGTCGATCATGGTCAGCAGGGTATCAAGGCTGGCCTTCGCATCGCCATAGAACATCCGTGTATTCTCCTTGTAAAACAGCGGATTCTCGATCCCGGAATACCCTGTGCCTTGCCCGCGTTTTGAAACAAACACCTGCTTGGCCTTCCAGCATTCCAGAACTGGCATCCCGGCAATCGGGCTGTTGGGGTCTTCCTGCGCTGCCGGATTCACGATGTCGTTGGAGCCGATTACGATGGCCACATCGGTGTTGGGGAAATCATCGTTGATCTCGTCCATTTCCATAACGATATCATATGGCACCTTGGCCTCGGCCAAAAGCACGTTCATATGCCCCGGCAAACGCCCCGCGACCGGGTGAATGGCAAACCGCACGTTCTTGCCCTTGGCGCGTAACCGCCGGGTCAACTCGGCAACGTTTTGCTGTGCCTGCGCCACGGCCATGCCATAGCCCGGAATGATGATGACGCTGTCGGCCTCTTCCAAGGCCGCCGCAACACCATCCGCTTCAATCGCGATCTGCTCGCCTTCGACCTCCATCGCCGGGCCGGACGTGCCGCCAAAGCCGCCAAGGATCACGCTGATGAACGACCGATTCATCGCTTTGCACATGATGTAAGACAGGATTGCACCGCTCGAGCCGACCAGCGCGCCAACAACGATCAACAGATCATTGCCGAGGCTGAAACCAATCGCCGCCGCAGCCCAACCCGAATAGGAGTTCAGCATCGACACAACCACTGGCATGTCGGCCCCGCCGATCCCCATGATCAGATGATAGCCAATAAACAATGCCGCCAGCGTCATCACGAACAGCGGGAAGAACCCACCGGTGTTGAAATACCAGATCAGGCAGATCGCAGACAAAGCCGCCGCACCCGCATTCAGCATATGACCACCCGGCAGCTTGATCGCCGCCGTGTTCATCTTGCCCGCCAGCTTGCCATAAGCCACGATTGAGCCGGTAAACGTCACCGCCCCGATAAACACGCCAAGGAACAGCTCAACCCTCAGGATATTCTGCTCGACCCCGGTTTTATGAGCCAGCAGCGCTCGGAAACCTTCCAGCGTCTCGCGTTGTTCCGGTCCCATGGCCAGAACATTGCCCAACGCGATATGCGCGTTATAGCCGACAAAGACCGCTGCCAGACCAACCAGCGAATGCATCGCGGCGACAAGCTGCGGCATCTCGGTCATCTGGACCTTCTGCGCCACGTAGGTGCCAATGATACCGCCACCCGCAATCAACAAGAGCGACAAAAGCCACAGCCCCGAGCCGGGCCCAATCAACGTCGCCACCACGGCCAAGGCCATGCCGACAATGCCATACCATACAGCGCGTTTTGCGCTTTCCTGGCCGCTCAGGCCACCAAGCGAAAGGATGAAAAGAACAGCGGCAACCACATAGGCCGCAGTTGTGAAACCGAATTCCATTATCGCGGCCCCCTTAAGATTTCTGGAACATGGCAAGCATGCGCCGTGTGACGAGGAAACCGCCGAAAATGTTGATTCCGGCCATGAAGATCGAGAGCGCCGCCAGCAGAACCACCAGCCAGCTGCCCGATCCGATCTGCATCAACGCGCCCAGAATGATGATCGACGAAATTGCGTTCGTCACCGCCATCAAAGGTGTGTGCAGGCTGTGGCTGACGTTCCATATCACCTGGAAGCCAACAAACACTGACAGCACAAAGACGATAAAGTGCTGCATGAAGCTCGCCGGTGCATAAAGCCCGACCAGCAGGATCAACGCCGCACCAATGCCCAGCATGGTGACTTGCTGTTTGGTCTGCACCTTGAATGCTGCCGCTTCCGCCGCAAGCTTTTCTTCGCGCGTCGGCACTTTGACTTCCGTCTTGGGCTTCGCCGCAATCGCCTGAATTTTCGGCGGTGGTGGCGGGAAGGTGATTTCGCCATCAAAGGTCACCGTCGCGCCCCGGATCACATCGTCTTCCATGTTGTGATTGACCTTGCCGTCCTTCTCGGGCGTCAGGTCCGTCAGCATGTGGCGGATGTTGGTCGCATAGAGCGTCGAGGCCTGGCTCGCCATCCGGCTGGGGAAATCGGTATAACCGATGATGGTCACGCCATTGTCGGTCACGATCTTTTCGTCCGGCACGGTGCCTTCGGCGTTGCCGCCCTTCTCCGCCGCAAGGTCCACGATTACCGAACCGCGTTTCATCGACTTGATCATGTCCTCAAGCCAAAGCTTGGGCGCCTCGCGGTTCGGAATCAGCGCGGTGGTGATGACAATATCCATCTCCGGCGCCAATTCGCGGAACTTGGCAAGCTGTGCTTCGCGGAATTCCGGTGAAGAGACTGAAGCATAGCCACCCGTGGCTGCCCCGTCTTGCTGTTCTTCCTTGAAATCAAGATAGACGAACTCAGCGCCCATCGATTCCACCTGTTCGGCCACTTCCGGGCGCACATCGAACGCATAGACAATCGCGCCCAATGACACTGCCGCGCCAACCGCAGCAAGGCCCGCAACACCGGCGCCGACCACCAGAACCTTCGCCGGGGGCACCTTGCCCGCCGCCGTGATCTGTCCGGTAAAGAATCGGCCATAATTGTTGCCCGCCTCGATCACCGCGCGATAGCCCGCGATATTGGCCATCGAGGAAAGCGCGTCCATCTTCTGCGCGCGGCTGATGCGTGGCACCATTTCCATAGCGATCACATTTGCGCCCTTGGCCTTGGCAGCCGCCATGCCTTCTTCATTCCCGCCGGGATTGAAGAAGGAAATCAACGTCTTGCCCTTGGCAAGCCGTTTTAACTCGGTGGCGTTGGGCTGGCGCACCTTGGCGATGATATCGGCCTCTTTCCAAAGGCTCGCCGCGCTCTTGATCACCTTGACCCCGGCGTCCTTATAGGCCGCATCCTCAAACCCGGCCAAAGCGCCGGCACCTGACTCAATCAGACATTCATAGCCCAGCTTCTGCAATTGCAGCGCCGAGTCCGGAGTCATCGCAACCCGCGCTTCCCCCTCGAAGATTTCCTTTGGCGTTCCGATTTTCACTTTGTCACATCCCTTTCAACATAGTTTCCCCGCGCCTGTGAAAAGGCCCGGACAGATCGCGATCCGCATTGTTGGCCGTCTCTATGCCACATCCCGGCCCCATCTTCTATTCCCAGAATGTTGCAATTCACCAATTTACACGCAACGGAAATCATACCCGAGACATCAGCGCAGGCATGGCGCGCCAGAAATCAAACCCAACGCCGTGTCTTTTCACAATAGCGGGCGAAATCGGCCCGGAACTTGCGGCGCAGCCGGTCCTCTTCGGCAATGATAAAATGCCGCTCGATCCACCACAGGAAAATCGGCACCAGAGGCAGGGCCAAGACAGCATCCCATTTCAGGATCAACCCGGCCAGAATCAGGACATCGCCTAGGTAGATCGGGTTGCGCGTGCGCGAAAAAATACCGCTCTGCACCATCCGGTCGGCGTCGCGGTGCGGAACGATCGTTGTGTGATGACGCCTCATCTCATAAACCGCCAGCGCCATCAGAACCAGCCCGGCGCCAACCAGCAAACCGCCCAGCAAATCCGCCACCGGCCATACCCCAAAGCTCAGGCCAAAGGTAAACAACGACGATTGCACCCAGGCAATCGCAAGGAAAAGCACCAGCCAGACGGGTGGTATATCTATCCATTTCAACATCTTGCTCGGCCTTTCCAGTCCATCACAAACAGGGTCGCTGCGGCGTGCATCAGCACGCGCGTCGCTATGGCACGTCACAAGGCAAATGTCGATCTGACGGAACGGCATAGCTTGCGCGTCACGTCACTTGGGCTAATCTGCCTGCAATCCAAAGTGTTTCGAGAAAAACTTGAGTTGCGAGTTTTTCTCGAAACGATCACGACATTGAATAATTGCGCAGCGTTTCCACCTAACCCTGTGTCAGGTTTAAGTAGAAACGCTTTAGGGAGGAACCACCAATGATGCTTTCAGGAAAACACGCGCTAGTCACAGGCGGCGGCACCGGGATCGGCCTCGCCATCGCGCGCGCGCTGGCCTCCGAGGGCGCACAGGTTACCATTACCGGGCGGCGCCTTGATGTGCTCGAAGACGTGGCGGAGGCGGGCATGTTCCCCGCTGCAATGAACGTGGCCAACGAAGACCTGACCGCCGCTGTGATCGACAAGGCCGTCGCCGAGCGTGGCCCGATCCAGATCTGCGTCGCCAATGCCGGCATCGCCGAAGGGCGCAAACTGCACAAGACCGACACGGAAATGTGGCGCCGGATCATGGCGATCAATCTCGACGGCTGTTTCTTCACAATCCGCGAATCCCTGCGTTCAATGCTGACAACCGATTGGGGGCGGGTGATCGCTGTGTCCTCGATCGCCGGTCTGCGCGGCGCGCCCGGCGCGGGCGCCTACGCCGCCTCCAAACATGGCGTAATCGGCATGATCCGAAGCTTTTCCGAAGATTTCATGGGCGAGCCCTATACCTTTAATTCGATCTGCCCCGGCTATGTCGACACCCCGATCGTGACCCGCAACACCGATGCTATCGCCGCGCGCACCGGCGCGTCAGCCGACGAGGCACGCGACATCATGGTTCAGCAAAACCGCCACAAAAAGCTGATCACCCCGAAAGAGGTTGCCGCCGCCGCGCTCTGGCTGTGCAACCCTCTGTCGGAAAGCACCAATGGCACAGAAGTGCGCATCGCTGGCGGTCAGGTGTAGGATGTCCCAACCCGACAGAGGTGGCTCATGACTCGCGATGAATTCAACATCTATTGCGCATCGCTGCCCGTCACTACCCACGTGGTGCAATGGGGCAATGCGGATGTCTGGAAAGTCGGCGGTAAGGTTTTTGCCATCGGCGGCTGGGAGGAGGAGGCCCCCGCCTTCACCTTCAAATGCTCCGAGATCGCTTTTGAGGTGCTGCAAGAGTCCCCCGGCATCCGCCCCGCGCCCTATCTGGCCTCGCGCGGTATGAAATGGCTGCAACATTACAAACCGCCCGGCCTGTCTGACAGCGAATTAAAGGCGCATATAAAAATGTCCTATGACATGATGGCCGCCGCCCTGCCGCGCAAGAAACGTGCCGAACTGGGCTTGCCGCCGCCCAAGGCGTCCTGATTGCGCTCCGTTCCGGCTTGTCTGGCGACCCATCTACGAGCCTCTTTCGGCATTAACACCGGACGCGCAAACGGCCCGTATCCTTTGGCACCCGTGCGCATCAATCCGGGCAGGCAGGTCAGGATTTCCAGCCGCTGAAACGGGCTCAGCACCGCCAACGCCATCGGCCCCGGATAGAGACTCTCAACGGCTGCGCCCTCAGCAAAAATGATTTCGTGCCGCTCAAACAGCAACGTCACGTAAGTGATCTCTCGCCTGCCGGACATCCGGCGCGCTCCCTTCAGGCCCTCAAGACAATGCGCCGCTGCCAGTTTCTGCCCCCCGCTGATCAGGATGCGATGCTGTGGCGACACCACCAGCCGCCGCCGCGGCTCGCCCGCTGCCAAGGTTCCGGGTTTGAATTCCACCGGCTTCTGTGTCTCGGGCGAAGCGGGAAAGCGCAATCGCCGCGCCCCGGTCCAGCGCAACGGCTGCGGCCCGTGATCCAGCGTCTCAACCAGATCTCCAACCTGCAGATCCTCCACCCGTGTCTCGCCCTGTGGCACCCTGATCCTTGTGCCGTTCGCAAAGCAAACAAACTGCACCGCGTCAAAGTCGGTCTGGTAGATGCCCGCATAGTTATCGCCATAAACACTGTGCAGCGTCAGGCTCTCGATCCCTTGCGTGCCAAGGATGGCGAACCCGTCCCAGGGAATCGCAAACACGTCGCCATCCGTGGTCTGGATGACATCAAGCTCCAGCGTGGTCGTGGTGCCATCCACAAAACTAACCGTGGTTTTGTAGAGCACGATGCAATCAAAGCCGCTGGTCACCGACCCTGCGCCGACATCATAGGTAAACGTGCCGTGGCCGCCATAATAGTGATCCACATCCATCGCATTCCTGCCGCTATCCGTATCAAGCGTGACAATATCCTTATAGAGCGGGTTTGATGCCGAACCGTACACGCCCAGTAAATTACTTGCATTTTCAACGCTGTAGTTGCTCTCATTGGTGTCCATATCGGCCATTTTGCCGAGATAGATCGCAGAGAAATTGACGTTGTAGGCCATAAACATCCCCTCCGCTTTGGCTGGCGCATCGCCACAAGGGTGCGCGCAACACACCACAGAAGGTTTTAAATCCGGTGAATCCGTCTTGCTCTGCCCCGGCATGAACGGCAGAGGCAAAAACACGGCACAAAAACGATCGAGCCTGCCGCCCCAGCCGCTGGCCCGATTCATGGCCAGATCAAGGCATCCGTTTAACTTGCACCTAATTCGGACAAAATCTGGCACGAATTCACCTAAAACGCCCCTCAATACTGCCGCATCGGCTTTGTATCCATTTGCGAAACAACCGCCCCAAATCCGGGGCTCAGGCCGACCGGCAGCAAGACTGGCAAGCCAATTCAAGGATGCGGAGCAGCACAATGGCAACGATGGTAACCGGGCTGGGGGGACCTGCGGGATACGGCGAGAATGTCTTCTCTACTTCGTCCAAGGACGCAGGCAGCAATGATGACGGCTCGATCGCTGTCGATATCACCTCTGTCTTTGGCGGCGACGGCATTGAATTTTACGGCAATTCCTACTCAGAAATCTACGTCAACTCCAACGGCAACATCTCGTTTGGCTCCTCCAACACCGCTTGGTCTCCCAACCTCGGCGGCACAACCACACCGGTGATCGCGCCCTTCTGGGCCGATGTGAACATCAACGCGGGTGGCGAAATCTACTGGGATCTTGACCCTGCCAATGGCACCGTGACCATCACGTGGGATGGCGTCGCCCCCTATGGCAGCTCCGGCGCCAACTCGTTCCAACTGGTGCTCACGTCGACGGGCGATGGCGGTTTTGAGGCCGAATTCATCTACGAAGACATTCAATGGACCTCAAGCACCGGTGGCGCGGCCAATACCGGCTTTACCGATGGTGGTGCCAACGACACCTTCTTCGAGGGTTCGGGCAACAATACCTCGCTGGCCAATTACGAAAATAATGATTTCGACAATGGCGACCCCAACGGCGCCTACTCGATCGGTTTCAGCGATGGCGCGCCGTTCAATGGCGACGATACGGTCAGCGGCACCGGCAGCGCCGACTCGATCGGCCCGGGCTATAGCGATGGCGATGGCGACGCCGTCGATGATGGCGTCGGCACCGGCACGCATGGCTATGGCGACAGCATCGAAGGCGGCGGCGGCAACGATACCATTACCGCAGGCACCGGCAACGACACCGTGCTGGGTGAGAATGGCAATGACCTGATTTATGGCGATTACAGCGGCGCCGACAGCGGACCGGGGGCAGAAGAACATCTCGATTGGAGCCTCCAAGGCAATGACGGCGCCAATATCGCTTCTGGCTTCACCCAGACCACGGGCGAACTTGATGTCAGCGTAGCTTTCAGCAACGATGGCAACAACAACCCCACCTTCAACGTCGAATCCAGCGACGCGATCTACACCGCCACGGGCGAGCCATTCGACCCCAACACCTCGGCCTATCTTTATGGCAATGGCGATGGTGCCACCTCGACCACCTCGATCTCCTTTGACTCAGCCTCCGGCAGCATCGGCACCGGCGAGGCCGAAAACGTCTCGTTTCGGATTAGTGATATCGACTGGGGCTCGGGCAATCACCGCGATATCGTGACGATCAACGCTTATGATTCCGATGGCAACCCGGTCACCGTCAACATCACACCAGGCTCCAACGACTCTGTCTCGGGCAATACCATCACCGCTGGCAATGTCGGCGAAAACCAGGATGCAGCGGGCGGTTCTGCGCTGATCGAAATTGCTGGCCCCGTTACGGAAATCGAAATCTCCTATTCCAACGGATTGGGCGGAACCCAGGCGATTTGGGTTTCCAACCTGCATTTCAACCCCACAATCGCCGCACCGGGTGACGATTCGCTTGATGGCGGCGAAGGCAATGACACCATTTATGGCGAAGCAGGCAACGATACGCTGCTCGGCGGGCTCGGCAATGACAGTCTGATTGGCGGCGAAGGCGACGACACGTTCTACCTTGCACAGGGCGACATCGCACAAGGCGGCGAAGGCGAAGACCTGTTCATCATCAACGACTTGGGAGAAGCAGGCAGCGCAAACATCACGATCGACGGCGGCACCACCGGAGAGCCGGGCGGTGACACACTTGATCTCAACGGCCTTGCTGACCGCTCCACCCTGACCTTTGCACCCTCTGTCGGAGACCCGGATGCCTTTGATGGCTCGGTCACGCTGCTCGATGGTTCTGTGGTCACATTCTCCAACATCGAAAACATCATCTGTTTCACCCCTGGCACGCAGATTGCCACGCCCTCGGGCCTGCGCACGGTCGAAAGCCTGCGCCCCGGCGATTTGGTTCTCACGCTTGATGATGGCCCCCAGCCGCTTGCCTGGATAGGCAACAGCACTGTGCCGGGTATCGGTGATCATGCTCCGATCCGAATCGCACCAGAACTGCTTGACGGCACCGAGCGCGCACTCACCGTTTCGCCCCAGCACCGTCTGCTGATAGACGACTGGCGCGCCGAGTTGCTGTTCGGCGACCCTCAGGTCTTCGTCACCGCCAAGCAAATGCTCGGCCTGCCCGGTGTTTCAACCTGCCCGCCTGCCCCGGTCACCTATATCCATCTGATGTTGGACAGCCACCAGATCATCTTCGCCAATGGCGCCGCCACGGAAAGCCTGCACGCCGCCGAGGAAAGCCTCAAGGCGCTCTGCCCTCAGGCTCGCGACGAATTGTTCATCTGTATGCCCGGTTTGCGCGCCGGTCTCGGCGAGCACGGCCCCACCGCCCGTCGCTGCCTCAAGACCTGGGAAGCTCAAGCGCTGCTGTCACGGCTCCACGTCCCTTACCGCCACGACACGCAACTCGCCGCATAAAGTGGGGCTTCAAGCCCCTCTTCCCTCATCTGGCAATTGTCACGCCGTGCGCAATACCGGTGTCTCCCGCCGCTTCCCAGCCCAATCATGCACCGCTCTGCCGAACGCCTCAAAAAGTGGCCTTGAAACGGGGTCACTGGCGGCATTCCATTCCGGGTGCCATTGCACCGACAGGGTAAAGCCCGGTGCATCCTTGATAAAGATCGCCTCGGGCGTGCCATCGGGCGCAAAACCGTCAATCACGATCCGCTCACCCGCATGTCGGATCCCCTGCCCATGCAGCGTGTTGGTCATCACCTCCTGCGCCCCCATCAGCCGATGGAACACGCCGTTTTCCGAGAATTTCACCGTATGGCGCAACGCGAATTTCTCCTCCAATGTGCCATCAGGAGGCATCCGGTGATTGTCACGCCCCGGCAGATCACGAATTTCCGGGTCCAGCGTCGAGCCAAACGCGACCGCCACCTCCTGAAACCCGCGGCAAATGCCAAAGAACGGCTGTCCGCTCTCAACGCAGGCCCGCACCAGCGGCAGCGTGATCGCATCGCGGCAGCGGTCAAAATCGCCATGCGCAGGGGTTGCGTGCTCGCCATATTCCTCGGGGTGCACATTGGGGCGTCCGCCGGTCAAAACGAAGCCGTCGCAGACCTCCAGTAACTCATCGACCCCAACAAGACGCGGGTCCGACGGAATCAACAGCGGCAGACAATTAGAGACATTCGCCACCGCATCGGAATTCATCGCGCCACCGGCATGCACCTCATAGGTGTCGTTAATCATGTGCTGATTGCCGATAATGCCAACAACTGGGCGAGTCATATGAACCTCATACGCGCGAAAATTATGCGCCTTTGATAGTATGACACCGCCCTTAAGGAAACACCAAAGCACGCGCGCACCCCCTGCATCAGCGCACACATCCCACAATCTGCACCATAAGCAGACGCCCGCTTCTATTCGTCCTCTGCGTCACGCACCACCACGATGACAAGTGCGCCTTCCGACCCCGCAGCACGATAACTATGCTCGAACCCGGCCTCAAAATAGATCGAATCTCCGGTCTCCAACCGCTCCTCTCGCCCATGAATATGCAGTTCCAGCGCCCCACAGATCACATAGATCAATTCAACGCCGTGATGCGCATGCGGCTTGCTTGCCTCTGCATCGCCCGCAAACTCGGCCAAATACGACTCAAGCTTGCGATCCGGCACCGGGAAATCGAGGCTTTCGAAGAAGAATACGGCGTCGCCCTTTGGCGGGTTGGGCAAGCGTAGCCTGTCGCGCGACCGCACCACCTCCAAAATCGGCTTTTGCGCCCCTCCCGCAAAGAAATGCTCAAGCCCGACCCCGAATACCAGTGCAATGCGCAAGAGCGTCGGAAGCGTCGGAAACACCTGCCCGCGTTCAAGCTTGGAAAGCATCCCCGCTGAAAGTCCGGTGTGTTCGCTCAATTGCGCCAGCCCAAGCCCCTTGGCGCGGCGCAACGTGCGAATCTTCTGGCCGATGCGATAGTTTTCCAGACCTTCACTCAATGTGTCCGACACCATGATCCGCGTCCTTTCGCCAAAACGTTTGCATATGAGGAAACATTTCACAGCAAGTTTTTCATGACAAGAACTTATCTGTAACATCACGCAAATGTGCATTGCATGACAATATATTGCACCACATTTAAAATCACGGGCACTGAGAAACAGCCCCGTAACACCTGAAGATAACCCAAGGAGACTGCACATGACCTTCCCCTCAAACAGCCTCAAACGCATTGCCCTGATCGCAGGCCTCGCGCTTGCCCCATTTGCTGCAATGGCCGGTGACAGGGCCGATATCGTCGACACCGCCGTAAACGCGGGCAATTTCAACACCCTCGCCGCAGCGCTAACCGCAGCCGATCTGGTCGACACGCTCAAAGGCGAAGGCCCCTTCACCGTTTTCGCGCCCACCGACGCCGCCTTTGCCGCATTGCCCGAAGGCACGGTTGAAACCCTACTAAAGCCCGAAAACAAGGATCAACTTGTCGCCGTGCTCACCTACCACGTGTTGCCGGGCAAAGTGATGGCCACCGATCTGGTTGACGACATGAAAGCCGCCACCGTTCAGGGCGGCGAGGTCACAATCGACCTCGACAATGGCGCGATGGTCAATGATGCCAAAGTAACAACGGCCGATATCGCTGCCTCTAACGGCGTGATCCATGTGATCGACAAGGTCATCTTGCCACCTGCAAGCTGATCACGCCCGGCGCGGCGTCGCTCCCCTCACGCCGCGCCACCCTATTTTCCAACCCCACTCAACAAACGGAGACTTCCAATGCCAGCTCTCAACATCCTCACCCTCGTTCTTCTCATCGTCGGCGGCCTAAACTGGGGTCTCCTCGGCGCGATGAACTTCGATCTCGTCGCAGCAATCTTTGGCGATGGCTCAGCCCTCGCGCGCATCGTTTACGGTCTTGTCGGCCTTTCAGCGATCTATCAGATCGTCACCGCGCGCCAGAACATGGCCGCCATCACCAACTAATCTGCGCACAAACCCATCAGAAAGCGGGCGGCGCGCCCGAATGCCGCCGCCGCCCGCTTGCCCCCATTGCGGCTGACCGCATGCCTCCCTAATGTCGCGCCAACCGTGCAACACATCTGGGGGCACCAAAATGACCGACGCCGCGCCGCAAACCATCTATCTCAAAGACTACACACCCTTCGGCTACACCGTCGAAAGCGTCTCGCTAACCTTCCGGCTCAACCCCACCGCCACGCGGGTGCTCTCAACCATCCGCTTTGTGCCCAACCCCGACACTGACAACCGCCGCTTTTTCCTGCACGGCGAAGACCTTAAACGCATTTCCACCAAGATCGACGACCAAGACATCACCCCCCGCGATGTCCCCGGCGGCATCGAAATTGAAGCCCCCGACGCCCCCTTCACCTTCGAGGCCGAAGTGGAAATCAGCCCCGCCACCAATACCGCCCTCGAAGGGCTCTATATGTCGAACGGCATGTATTGCACCCAATGCGAGGCCGAAGGTTTCCGCAAGATAACCTATTACCCCGACCGCCCTGATGTCATGGCCCCCTTCACCGTGCGCGTTGAGGGGGATGAACCGGTCAAGCTCTCCAACGGCAATCCCACTGGCGCGGGCGAAGGCTTTGCCGAATGGACCGATCCATGGCCCAAACCCGCCTATCTCTTTGCCCTCGTCGCAGGCGATCTCATCGCCCACCCCGACAGCTTCACTACGATGTCGGGCAAGGCCGTCACGCTCAACATCTGGGTGCGCCCCGGGGATGAAGACAAATGCGCCTTCGGTATGGAAGCGCTCAAAAAATCAATGACATGGGACGAAGACGTATACGGGCGCGAATATGATCTCGACATTTTCAACATCGTCGCGGTCGATGATTTCAACATGGGCGCAATGGAAAACAAAGGGCTGAACGTCTTCAACTCATCCTGCGTTCTGGCCTCGCCCGAAACCTCAACCGATATGAACTTCGAACGCATTGAGGCAATCATCGCGCATGAATATTTTCACAACTGGACCGGCAACCGGATCACCTGCCGCGACTGGTTCCAGCTTTGCTTGAAAGAAGGCCTGACAGTCTACCGCGACAGCCAGTTCACCTCCGACATGCGCTCGGCCCCCGTGAAACGTATTGAAGACGTGATTGCGCTGCGCGCGCGCCAGTTCCGCGAAGACAACGGCCCATTGGCCCACCCCGTGCGCCCCGAGAACTTTGTCGAGATCAACAATTTCTACACCGCCACCGTCTACGAGAAAGGCGCCGAGGTGATCGGCATGCTGAAATCCCTCGTCGGCGACGAAGATTACTACAAAGCGGTTGATCGTTATTTCGTGCGCCACGATGGCGACGCCGCCACCATCGAAGACTGGCTGCAAGTTTTCGAGGATACCACGGGGCGTGATCTCAAACGCTTCAAACGCTGGTATTCCGAGGCTGGAACCCCGCGCCTCAAGGTGAAGGAAAGCTTCAACAACGGCACCTACAAACTCACCTTCAAACAACAAACGCCGCCCACCCCCGGCCAGCCGCAAAAAAAACCGCGCGTCATCCCGATCAAAGTCGGCCTGCTCAATCCCAATGGTGACGAAGTCCTGCCAACCACCACGCTCGAGATGACGAAAAAGCAGCAGAGCTTCAAATTCGAGAACCTCGCGACAAAACCAATCCCCTCAATCCTGCGCGAATTCTCCGCGCCGGTGATCCTCGAACATGAAATCGACACCGATACTCGTGCCTTCCTGCTGGCCCATGACACCGATCCGTTCAATCGTTGGCAGGCCGGGCGCGATCTGGCCCGTGACACGGCGCTGGACATGATCCGCACCGGTGCCGCCCCGGATACCGCTTATCTCGACGCGCTGCACACGCTGCTGCGCGACGATGCCCAAGACCCGGCCTTTCGCGCCCTCGCCCTCGGCCTGCCCTCGCAAGACGACCTGGCCCAGGCCCTGTTTGATACGGGTGAAACACCCGATCCCCAAGCCATCTGGGAGGCATTGGAGACCCTCAGACAGACCCGCGCCGAAGCCTATCAAGACACGGCGACACGGCTTTACGCGCAGTATCAGGTGAGCGATCCCTACCAACCCAGCGCCGAACAATCCGGCGCCCGCAGCCTCGCCAACGCAGCCCTCGGCCTGATCAACCGCCTCGACGGCGGCGCGCTGGCCCAGCGCCAATATGACAGCTCCGATAACATGACCGGGCAGCTTGCCGCGCTCAGCGCGCTCTTGTCGGCGGGAAAAGGCGATGCTGCGACACAGGTATTTTATGAGCAATGGCGGCACGACCGCCTGGTGATCGACAAATGGTTCACGGTCCAGATCGTCAATGCCCGCCCCGAGGACACCGCCACCAAGGCCAAAGAACTCACGCAACACCCCGATTTCACAATGAAAAACCCCAACAGGTTCCGCGCTAGCCTAGGCGCGTTGACCATGAACCCCGCAGGCTTTCATCACGCCTCGGGCGCAGGCTACGATCTGCTGGCCGATTGGCTGATCCGGCTCGACCCGCTCAACCCCCAAACGACCGCCCGGATGAGCACGGCGTTTGAGACATGGCGACGCTACGACAGCACGCGCCAGGACAAGATCAAAGCCCAGCTCAAACGCATCCTCTCCACCGACGGGCTGTCACGCGACACGACCGAAATGCTGACGCGCATCCTGGGCTGAAAACCAACGGCGCGCCACACCCCCGCGGCCTCTCGCCCACCGGGAACTTGTCTAATGCCGTCCACTGCGACCAATCAATCCACAATGAAAGCTCCGGCATGAGTCTCAAATGAGCCCCTATCGCTTCGAAAACCGCGGCCGTTCACGACGCGCATGTGTTGCGCTCCTGCTGATCTGGGCGCTGCTTCTTGTGCTGATCAAATTCATCGCCCTATCCCACTGGATCGCCGCACCAATTGCACTCTTCACCCTGCCTGCCGCATGGGAGTTCCTCACCGACCCCCACTCGCAGTTGACCCTCGATGACTCCAAACTTGCCTGGCAAAGCACGCACAGCGCCGATCAACTCCCCCTTTCAATGATCCGAAAGGTGCGTTTTGATACCCGTCTCGACCTCTCAGTGCGCGTCACCCTGCAACTTGCAGATCATCGCAACATCCGCCTCCCCCATGCCTGCTCCCCGCCACATCGTCAGTTTGAAAAAGAGTTGAAATCCCGCGCAATCGCCACCGAAAGATACCACTTTTCACTGATCGGATAAGTCTTCAACACAGAGGTTGCGCAGCGCGTCACCCGTGGCCTCGCTTCGCTCGGCAGCTCCAAACCCTCAGTTCACCGCCCAATTTCAGAACGCGCGCGCCGCCCCGTTTGACGCGTGGGGTGGGCCAGCCTGACGCTTGCATTACACGGCAGCGGTTGAAAGGGTGGGAACGCGTCGAACGGGGCGGCGGTCTACACAGCCACCAGCTTGCCATTTTCCATCCGCAAGCCCCGGTCCATCCGATCCGCCAACGCCATGTTATGTGTGGCGATCAGAGCGGAAAGCCCGGTGTCTCGCGCCAGTTCGATCAAGGTTTCAAACACCCTGTCCGACGTGGCCGGGTCAAGATTCCCCGTTGGCTCATCAGCCAACAAGAGCCGCGGCTGGTTGGCCAGCGCCCGACAGAACGCCACCCTCTGCTGCTCGCCCCCCGACATCGCGGCAGGGCGATGGCCTGCCCGTTCGCTGACACCGACACGCGCCAGCAAGTCCTGCGCATGTCGCTCGGCCTCGGCCCGCCCGACACCATTGGCCAGTTGCGGCAGCACCACGTTTTCCAGCGCGGTGAACTCCGCCAGCAGATGGTGGAACTGATAGATGAAACCCACATCTTGTCGCCGCACTACCGTGCGCCGTCGATCACCGAGCCCTGCCATATCCTGCCCGCCGATGCGCACCGCGCCACCATCGGCGGTATCGAGCAGCCCGGCGATGTGCAACAACGTCGACTTGCCCGTTCCCGACGGTGCCACCAACGCAACGATCTCGCCTTCCGCCACCCGCAGATCAACCCCGGCCAACACTTCGACAGCAGTCGGCTTGCCCCGGTTATAGGTCTTGGTGACCCCGCTCAGCTCCAACACCGGATCACTCATAGCGCAACGCCTCCACCGGGTTCATCCGCGCCGCCCGGCGCGCCGGGAAAATCGTCACGATGAACGACAACCCAAGGCTCAACCCCACAGCCGACATCACATCATTCACCTGTAATTTCGCGGGCAGATAATAGATCCCACGGATCGACGGATCCCAGGCCTGCCCACCCGACATCCAGTTCACGAAGCCGAAAACCTGGTCGATATAGATCGCAAACAGACAGCCCAACCCCACGCCCAGCGCCGTACCAATGATCCCGGTAAACGCACCACAGATGAAGAACACCCGCAGCACCGACCCTTCGGTCAGCCCGACAGTGCGCAAAATCCCGATGTCGCGCCCCTTGTTCTTGACCAGCATGATCAGGCCCGACACGATGTTCATCGTTGCGATCAACACAAGTACGCTGAGGATCACGAACATCACGTTATCCTCGATATCAAGCGCCCGCAGGAACGACCCACTTGCGTCGCGCCAGGTCCACAAGAGCGCACGCTCTCCTCCCGCCCGCAGGATATCAAGCGACAGCGCGTCGACATTTTCGGGCGTCGCGACCATCACTTCCAACTCGTCGGCCACGCCTTCACGGTTAAAGAAAATTTGCGCCTCGCCAAACGGCATATAAACCCGTGTGCGATCAATGTCATAGCGCCCGGCAGTGAACACATAGACCACCTCATAGGCCTTCACCCGCGGCGAGGTACCAAAGGCGGTCTTCACGCCATTCGGGCTGATGATCTTGACCCTGTCGCCCACCGCCACGCCCAACTCGCGCGCCACGCCCGAGCCGATGGCAATCCCTTGGTCAAAACGCCCGATGTCGCCCTGCGCCTCCTTGGGGTCGGCGACTCGCGGAATGGTCCTGAGATCGTCAAGAGCGATGCCAAAGACCTCGATCCCGGCGTTGCGCCCCTGAGCATTCGCCATCACCTGGCCCTTGATAAGGGGGGCCGCCCGGACCACACCCGGCACGGCGCGTACCCGCTCGGCCATGCCTTCGTAATCGGCAATCGTGCGGTCGATCCGCCCGCTCACGGGGTCAGCTTCTCCTGCGTTATAGAGAGTCACATGCGCATTTGCGCCAAGGATCGTATCAACCAGTTCAGCGCGAAACCCGGCCCTGACCGAAAGCGTCGCGATCAATGCCGCTACTGCCAGGGTAATCCCGATC
Organism: Rhodobacteraceae bacterium LMO-JJ12; assembly: GCA_021555075.1. Taxonomy (NCBI): domain Bacteria; kingdom Pseudomonadati; phylum Pseudomonadota; class Alphaproteobacteria; order Rhodobacterales; family Paracoccaceae; species Rhodobacteraceae bacterium LMO-JJ12. The sequence continues at coordinate 478,449 of JAKGBX010000003.1, read as the reverse complement.
AGAGAGATCCAGGTCATCACGCTGACACCACCCTCGGCGCGCCGCGCGCGCAGGTAACGCCAGGCGATCATGAATTCGAACGCCGCGAAGGGGGGGGTCTTGCCTGCCATGCCTGCTCCGATGGTCTTGGTTGCGCGCAATCTGCGCCGGGGGGTGCCTCAGGTCAAGCCGATGGCGCTGCCATAGGCGATTTACGCCACCCGAACAGCCCACGCAGCAACGCCAGAATTGCACCGGTCGCTGTTATACCTGCAATCAGTCCAATTCCGGCAAAAACCGCCCCCTCAAATGTGATCGGCAAAGCCGGTTTGAAAGCCGCCCAAGCCTTCACCGCAATCTCTCTGTCATGCGAGCGTGCCGTCAGATAGGCCTGCGTAAATGGCCCCGCCGTTTCAAGCGTGGTCAAATTAGCATTCAGACGCTCATAGCGCGACAACGTCGCGCCCATGGTTTCAGCCCGTTTTTGTCCCATCGCCCCGCCTTGCGCCAAATCGTCAAGCGCCGCCGCCCGCGACAGGCCCACCTCGGCCGCATCGCCGTCAAACTCGGCGACGAAGCGGTTCAGCTCATCCACAGCCCCGCCCAATCGCTGCACATATTGTTGCGAATACTCGGGGAACTGCGACATCCCAACCGCCCCGGCAAACCCGCCGGCCAGTGTTATTGCTCTGAGAAGCATGTGCTCTGCCTCGTGCCTCTTTTGTTAGTGGCACAATATCAGAAGAGAGCGCTTCCGAATAGCGTCGGAGCGCTCCGCGGGGATATTTTTTAGCAAGATGAAGCGGAAACGCGGCTCAAATCCCGCGCACCATGTGCTCTTCATAGATCTTCACCAGCCGCGCCACAGCCTCTTGCGGCTCTATTTCTTCGCTTTCGCCCGTGCGCCGACTTGTCAATTCGACCACGCCGTTTTTCAAGCCGCGCGGCCCCACCGTGATGCGCCAGGGCAGCCCAATCAGATCCATCGTGGCGAATTTGCCCCCCGCGCGCTCATTGCGGTCGTCATACAATGGCTCCAGCCCTACAGCCTGCAGCGCGCCATAAAGCTTGTCACAGGCGACATCAGCCTCAGCGTCGCCCTGTTTGACGTTCACGATCCCGACATGAAACGGTGTCACGCCCTCGGGCCAGATGATGCCGTTGTCGTCATGGCTGGCTTCGATGATCGCCCCCAACAGGCGACTCACGCCGATCCCGTGAGACCCCATGTGCACCGTCACGGGCTTGCCGTCCGGGCCCTGCACCGTGGCGCCCATGGCGTCGGAATACTTGGTGCCGAAATAGAAGATCTGGCCGACTTCAATACCCCGCGCCACGCGGCGGCGATCCTCGGGAACCTCGTTGAACGTTGCCGCATCATGGGTTTCATCGGTGCGCGCGTAAAGCGAGGTGAACTCTTCCATCACCGCGCGGCATTGCGCGACATTGTCATAGTCAATCTCGCGCAGTCCGAGACGGATATCCGTCACTGCACTGTCATAGAAAACCTCGCTCTCGCCAGTCTCGGCCAGCACCAGAAATTCATGCGTGTCATCGCCTCCAATCGGGCCGCTATCGGCGCGCATCGGGATCGCCTGAAGCCCCATGCGCTCATAGGTTCTGAGATAGCTCACCAAGTGGCGATTATAGGCGTGCAGCGCGTCTTCCTTGGTCAAATCGAAGTTATAACCATCCTTCATCAGGAATTCACGCCCCCGCATCACCCCAAAGCGCGGCCGGATCTCGTCGCGGAACTTCCATTGGATATGATAGAGCGTCATCGGCAAGTCCTTGTAGGAGTTGACGTTGCTGCGGAAAATATCCGTGATCAGTTCCTCATTCGTCGGACCATATAGCATGTCGCGTTTATGCCGGTCGGTGATGCGCAGCATCTCTTCGCCGTAATCGTCATAGCGCCCGCTCTCGCGCCACAGATCGGCGCTTTGCAGCGTCGGCATCAACATCGGGATATGGCCTGCGCGCATCTGCTCCTCATGCACGATATTCTCAATCTTGCGCAGCACCTTGAAACCCAGCGGCAACCACGAATATATCCCCGCGCTGGCCTGCTTGATCATGCCGGCACGCAGCATCAGCCGATGGCTCACAATCTGCGCCTCGGCGGGGTTTTCCTTTAGAACGGGCAGAAAATAACGGGTGAGGCGCATCATGATTTCCTTGTCAGAACGGTGTTGGGAATTGCCTAAGGCTTGTGATGCCCAAGAGCAAGTGCCGCCAGCGCACGCAAGTCTGTCGCCCGGCCAGCCCAACGCAAAAGCGAGCGTTCGTGCTATTCGCAATCGCACTCACTTCGGCTGTGCCGGGAGATCGAGCACCATCGCCCAGGCCCGCACATTCTGTCGTCACAACCACCAGCCTTCTGTGTGCAGTTCAGAGTCAAACGCGACCCACCCCTTGAAACCGGGGCGCGAATGGTCAATGTGAAGTATCAACACAAGGAAGCAGCATGGCATTGCCGGTTCAGCAACAACTCAAATACTGGGGCATCGCCGCAATCCTGCTAGGTGTTATCCTGTGGTTCCTGGGCGATGTGATCCTGCCTTTCGTACTCGGCGGGGCGGTCGCCTATTTCCTCGACCCCTTCGCCGACCGGATCGAACGGATGGGCGCCACGCGCGTCGTCGCTACCGGGGTGATTACTCTGCTGGCGCTCCTGATCTTCGTCATAATGGCCCTTTTGGTGGTTCCGGCGCTGGTCGAACAGGCCATCGCTCTGTTCAACATCGCGCCGCAACTGGCCAAGGATCTGCAAAGCTTCCTGACCGAGCGGTTTCCCTCCCTGATGGATGCCGACAGCACTCTGCGCACCTCGCTTCTCACCATCGGCGAAAAGGTCCAGGAACGCGGTGGCGAGCTGCTTGATGCCGTGCTCAGCTCGGCCTATTCGATCATCAACATCGTCCTACTGTTCGTTATCGTGCCCGTGGTCGCGGTCTACCTGCTTTATGATTGGGACCGCATGATCGAGCGCATTGATGACCTCTTGCCGCGCGATCACGCACCGATGATCCGCCGTCTTGCGGGCGAAATCGACGTCACGCTGGCCGCGTTCATCCGCGGCATGGGCACGGTTTGCCTGATCCTTGGCACCTACTACGCCGTAGCGCTGATGCTGGTAGGGCTGCAATTCGGCCTTGTCGTTGGCTTTGTCGCTGGCGCGCTCACCTTCATTCCTTACGTTGGCGCCATCATCGGCGGTGTGCTTGCCATCGGGCTGGCGCTGTTCCAGTTTTGGGGCGAATGGGTCTCACTCGGGCTGGTCGCCGGGATCTTCGTGCTCGGTCAGGTCATCGAAGGCAACGTGCTGACCCCCAAGCTTGTCGGCGACAGCGTCGGGCTACACCCGGTCTGGCTGATCTTCGCGCTATCGGTGTTCGGCTCGCTGTTTGGCTTCGTCGGCATGCTGGTGGCGGTGCCTTTGGCCGCGGCTCTTGGCGTGATAACGCGATTCCTCTCCACGCAATATCGCCACAGCCTGCTCTATCGGGGCACTTCCGATTTCGGGGCCGCCCTGCCCGACGATGATGCCACCCGGAACCCCAGGGGCGCCGCTGAGTAATGCCGCAACAACTGTCCTTCGATCTGCCCGCCCGAACGGCGCTGGGGCGTGAAGATTTCTTCGTCACGCGAGCCAACGCCAACGCCGTTGCGATGGTCGAGAACTGGACCGCCTGGCCCGGTCGCAAGCTGGCGCTGGTCGGGCCATCGGGCGCGGGCAAGACGCATCTCGCCCACGTCTGGGCCAAGGCCGCCAATGCGCGCATCGTTTCCGTCTCTGACCTGCTCCGGCTTGATATCCCGAATCTGGCCAGCGGCAATATCGCACTCGAAGATGTCCCGATGATCGCGGGCAATGCCCAGGCCGAAGTGGCGCTGTTTCATCTGCACAACCTGACGCTGGCCGAGGGGCATTCGATCCTATTCACCGCACATCTGCCGCCGGTCCGCTGGGGTCTGATCCTGCCTGATCTGAAAAGCCGCATGGACGGCACCGTCTCGGTTCTGGTCGAAAGCCCGGATGACGCGCTGCTCTCTGCCGTGCTGATGAAGCTCTTTAGCGACCGTCAGCTTTCCCCCACCCCCGATACCATCCCCTACCTGCTGCGCCGGATCGACCGCAGCTTTGACATGGCGCGCCGCGTCGTCGCTTCGCTGGATGATGCCGCCCTGACCGAGGGCCGCGAGATCAATCGCAAGCTGGCCGCCGAAGTGCTCGACGCACATTCCTGACACCACATCGCGCCACTCAGGCACTGCGCAGAAAGCAGCCATTTTGCTCGTTTCCGCCGCGCAGAAAACCACGCACTGCCCCCTCGCTCGTCAAAAACCGTCGCGCCGTATTGCCATACGCGGATTGAATCATCCGACGCCCGGCATCAGCCCCGACATCCGTCCCAAACACCCGCGCGAAATCCGCCCGCGCCGCCCCTGTCAGCATTCCGAGCGCCATCGGACCAGGATAAAAACTCTCGCTCGCACAGCCTTCAGCAAAGACGATCTGATGCGTCTCAAACCCCAGATGAACATAGCTGACCTGACATTTGCCATGAGCAATGCGCACGCCCCGCGCAGTGCGCGCAAGGTGGGTTGCGCGCACCAGATGCTCGTGCCCGATCAACATTCCATGTTGGCGCGATACCAAGAGATCGCGCGCCGCCCCCAACACCCCCTTTCTGATCAGCACCGGGCGCAGCCGCTCGTTGCGCAATAGCTCTTCGCGCCCGACATACCGCCGCCCGATCCAGGCAATCGGTTGTGGGCCGTTGTCCATCGTGCAAACCAGATCGCCAACCCTGAGATCGTCAATCCGCGCCTCGCCCCCAGGCGTGCGGATCGCGGTGCCCGATGTAAAACAGGTGACGCCGGTGTTCTCAGTCTTGAAACTGGTTGCCTCGGCACCAGTTAACGTCAGCGACCCATCGCCAAATTGAGCGCGATTGCCCCAGTCGATCGCGTTGTCATCAAGATCGGTGGCGTTCGATTGATTCAGCACGCCATCATCAAGAAAATCCGCGCGCAGTTCGCTCAGGCTTTGATAGTAATCTGACAGATCGATGAAATCGTTATTTCTGCTATCGCCGTCATTCAGCGTGCCACTATTACCCGCATTGAAATCGGTAATCGTGTCGTGGCCGTCGCCGGGCTGATACTCGAACGTATCGTTGCCCGCCCCACCGCTCAGAAGGTCGTCGCCCTCCCCGCCAATCAAAAGATCCTCGCCCGCGCCACCGATCAGAGTGTCATCACCGGCTTCCGCCTCAACCACGCTCGCCGGGTCATCGAAATAAATGTCGGTGATCGTCACCGTCCATTCATTGACACTGGTATAATCCATCTCGATCCGCGCCACCGGACCAGGGATCTGGATCAGAAGCGAGCCCTGATGATCATCATCATCATACTCGCCGCCCTTGCCCTCGAACGTGTCCAGCCCGGCGACACTATCGTTGTCGGCCCCGGTGACATTTGATCCCAATGCAGTGTCATAAGCGACCTGATTGCCGTTCGCATCATAGGCGCGAATGACCAGATGCTCGTTATAGGCATCGAAGTTATTGACCCGGAAATGAACATTCTCAACTGCTTCTGAAAACGCGATCTCGGCTGTCCCCGTATCATAGAGATCAAGCGCGCTTTCGTCGTTGATTGACCTGGCACCGTCGTCAATCCCGCTGACATACTGCTCATCGTCCTCAAACTGGCCTATATCATGGCTCACCTCGTAGCTGACCACGACGCCGTTGACCGTCTGGCTACCCTCTTCGATCTCATCGCCACCATCAATGCTGCCGCCATTGTCGGGATCGGGGATATTGTCCCAGCGAAAAACCACGCGGTCGGCCGTGCGCACGCCGCCGTCGCCACCATAAAGCGTGTCGTCACCGCTGCCGCCGACAATAGAATCGTCTCCCGTTCCACCGTCCAGAGAATCCGCTCCAATGCCGCCAAACAAGCTGTCGTCACCGCCCCCCCCGGTGATCGTGTCGTCCCCCGCCTGCCCAAAAATGGAATCGGGATCATCTGAGCCCGCGAGGGTATCATCCCCCGAATTGCCATTGATTGTGGCCATATCGCCCTCCAACGCCGAAAGCCGGATAGAATCCAAAACCTCATGAGCAGACTTGCCACCCAAACCAATCGGAACGGTTAAGACAGGGCATCTCTTTGCTTAGAATTTTAGCAATTTCGCCAAACGCGGCTTTGCACCGCGTGAAGATGTTCTGGGCTTTGGTGCTGGCCGCTCGCCGGAACGTCCGGCGCAAATTGCGCGTAAACGCGAGCAATTTTATAAAGTTGTCACATTGCCATGCCAAAATAGAAAAATGCCGCGTGAAGACGCGACCCGCTCCCCCGAACCCGACGCAGGAAGCCCCCTCCATGCCCCCGCTCCTCCTCACTGCACTTCCCGCGCCACGCCGCCCGCTGGACATCTCCCCGCATCAGGCGCAATATCTTCTTTCGCATTCCACCATCCCCATTAGACCGCCCCATAAGGCTCCCATGACAAACGCAAATTTTCTCGAAACGCCGTTTCCTGATCCGGTCGATCTGCCCGAATTCGACCCCACCAGCCCGGCCCGCTTCTACAATCGCGAACTCAGTTGGCTGGGCTTCAACTGGCGCGTTCTGGAAGAGGCCGAAAATCCCCGCGTGCCGCTGCTCGAACGGCTGCGGTTTCTCTCGATCTCGGCCACCAATCTCGATGAATTCTATACCGTGCGCGTTGCCGGGCTACGCGAATTGGCCCGCGAAGGCGTCACCACCCCTGCCGCCGACGGTCTAAGCCCGGCCGAACAGCTGGTGCTGATTCATGCCGAAGCGCGCCGCCTAATGGCCCATCAACAGGCCGCCTTCGACACCCTCATCTCGCAAATGCAGGACGCCGGAATCTCGCTTTGCACGCGCGACTCCCTGACCGAAGTCGACCGCAGCCATCTGCGCGACACCTTCCTGACCCAGGTCTTTCCCGTACTTTCGCCGCTGGCAATCGACCCGGCGCATCCCTTCCCGTTCATCCCCAACACCGGCTTCTCGCTGGCGCTGCAACTCGAACGCAAGGCCGACAAGCGCAAGCTTCAGGCGCTGCTGCCGATCCCGCACCAGATCGACCGCTTCGTGCCCCTGCCCGCACCCGAAGGCACGCATCGTTTCTTGCCACTCGAAGACCTGCTGCTCGAACATATCCACTCGCTTTTTCCGGGCTATGCACTCAAAGGGCATTGCTCGTTCCGGGTGCTGCGCGATAGCGATCTCGAGGTCGAGGACGAGGCCGAAGACCTTGTGCGCGAGTTTGAAACCGCCCTCAAACGCCGTCGTCGCGGCGAGGTGGTGCGCATGAAGCTTTCGGCGGCCCCCCCCAAGGCCCTGCTCGAAATGATCAAACGCGAACTGCACGTTACCGATGACGAAATTGTCGAAGTCGACGGCCTCATCGGCATGTCCAATCTCAATGAAATGGTTGTTGATGACCGGCCCGATCTGCTTTGGCCGCTGTTCAGCCCGCGCATCCCCGAACGGGTACAGGACTTTGACGGCGACATGTTCGCCGCAATCAAGCAGAAAGACATGCTGCTGCACCATCCTTATGAGACCTTCGATATGGTGGTGCGCTTCCTCAATCAGGCCGCCAATGACCCCAACGTCGTGGCGATCAAACAGACCCTCTATCGCACCTCACGCGACAGCCCGATTGTCTCGGCCCTCTGCGAAGCCGCTGAGGATGGCAAATCCGTCACCGCCCTCGTTGAACTCAAGGCCCGCTTTGACGAAGCCGCCAACATCCGCCAGTCCCGCCGCCTCGAACGCGCCGGCGCACATGTCGTCTATGGCTTCCTCAATCTCAAGACCCATGCCAAAATCTCGACCGTGGTGCGTCGCGAGGATGATCGCCTCGTCACCTATACCCATTTTGGCACCGGCAATTACCACCCGATCACGGCGCGGGTTTATACTGACCTCTCGCTCTTCACCTGCGACGCCGATCTCGGGCGCGACGCCACCAAGGTATTCAATTACCTCTCCGGCTATGCCCACCCCGAGGCGCTCGATAACCTCGCCATCTCACCGCTGACGCTCAAGCCCAAGCTGCTTGGAATGATCGCCGACGAAATCAACCATGCCAAAGCCGGTCGCCCGGCCGAAATCTGGGCCAAGATGAACGCGCTGATCGACAGTGAAGTGATCGACGCGCTCTATACGGCCTCGCAGGCAGGGGTGAAAATCTCGCTGGTAATTCGTGGCATCTGTGGCTTACGCCCCGGCATCAAGGGGCTTAGCGAAAACATCCGCGTTAAATCCATCGTCGGGCGTTTCTTGGAACATTCCCGCATCGTCTGCTTTGGCGCAGGCAAAGGCCTGCCGCACAAAAAGGCGCGTGTTTTTATCTCGTCGGCCGATTGGATGGGGCGCAACCTCAACCGCCGCGTCGAAACCCTGATCGAGATCCTGAACGCGACCGTCAAAGCCCAGATCACCGATCAGATCATGGCCGCCAACATGGCCGATCAGGCGCAAAGCTGGGTCATGTCCCCCGATGGCAGCTTTCAGCGCGCCACGGTCCCCGAGGGCGAGTTCTCCTTCAACTGCCACCGCTTTTTCATGGAAAACCCTTCGCTCTCGGGCCGCGGCAAGGCGGGCGCCTCGGACGTGCCGCAACTCACCCACGACGAAGACTGAGGCGCCCGACCCACATATCACGAGCGTCGTCAGTTCTCGCGCGGTTGCGGTCAGTCAGCCTCCCGAGGAGGCGTTGAGCAGGAACGTCACCTGATGAAAGAGCGTTTCGAGATAAACCTGAATTACAGTTTTGGTTTGAGACACCCACAACATTGATGTGTTGCGCTGCGTTTCCACTCAACCCTGTCTCAGGGTTAAGTAGAGTCGCGCCGCTAAACGCCGAACCCTTCCCACGGAATGTAGGTCACGGAGTCGCCCGGTGATATCTCAAGCTCCCCGTCGGGAAGTTCGACCAGACCATCTGCCCAGCTCAGCCCGCTGATTCGCCCCGAACCTTCGGATTTGAAAACCTCTGCCTGGCCGTCGATCAGGCGGGCGCGCAGATATTCACGCCGCCCTGGCTTCTTGCGTTTGGCAAAAGCCGCGGGGACGGTAAACCGACGTGGCTCGCGCCAGCCACGCCCGGCAAGAAGGCCCAGCGCAGGCAGACCAAATACACAGGTCGTGACCATGGCTGCCACCGGATTGCCCGGCAGGCAAAACACCGGCACGCCCTGCCAGAGCCCCAAGCCAAGCGGCCTGCCCGGTTTGATCGCAATGCGCCACATCGCCATTGCACCGGCCTCGTTGAGCAGGGCTGAGACATGGTCTTCATCACCTGCCGAGGCCCCGCCCGAGGTCAGAATCGCGTCTGCACCCGCAGCCGCCGCACTCAGCCGCGCGCGCATCGCAGCACGTTCATCTGCGACCCGGCCCATATCAACCGGCACATGGCCTGCGCGCTTTAGCAATGCCAATAGCATCGGGCGGTTGGCATCAAAAATCTGCCCTGCGCTCACCGTCTCACCCGGTTCGGCCAACTCGTCGCCGGTCGAAATGACCGCGACCCTCAATGGTTTGCGCACAGACAGCATGCTTTCGCCCACAGCCGCGACCAGGGCCAGATCGGAGGCCGTGATGACCCGCCCGACCGGCAGTATCGTTTGCCCTTCCTGCACATCCTCGCCCGCGTGCCTTGTATTTGCGCCAGGTTTGATGCCTGCGCGAAAGGCGATTTCGCCCGCTCCGAGACGAACATCTTCTTGCAGCACCACCGTATCGACGCCGTCAGGCAAGGCCGCCCCGGTCAGAATACGGATCGCATGGCCGGGCGGCACGGCGCCTTCAAAGCGCAAACCCGCCGCCGCACGCCCCGCGACAAGCGGCAGCAGCGGCGCCCCGGACGACAGACTGGCGTGGGCGAAGCCATAGCCATCGACCGCGGAATTGGGCAACGGTGGATTGGCGCGTTTGGCTACCACAGGTGCCGCCAGGGTGCGCCCCAACGCGTCAGCCAACGGGGTAATTTCGGTTTCGGTCACAGGCCCTAGCCGATCCCGAAGGAGCGCCAGCGCCTCATCGACCGGCGCCCAATCGACACCGGCAGGCAAGGAAAAGCAATCATCGCGCAATCGCGGCGGTGACAGTTGCGAGATCCTGCGGGCGGCGGCGTTCAGGGCGTCTTCATTGCCAAGTCCGAAGATCCAACCTTCCTGGCTGGCCTCGGCAGGAAAATCGTCCAGCATTTGGCCAAGTTGAGCCGGATCAAGCGCGGCGATTGTTCCGGCCAGAACCCGCACTTGTGCAGCATCGCGTGTCTCAGCTTCGCGCTGCGCCGCCTTGACGGCCTGTGCGATCAGCGAAGGCCAGACCTCGACCAGGGCCAGTGGCACTTCGTTCAACGACTCAAAGGGCCAGGCGGCGCCCCCAAACCGCGCCCGCAAGCGGTTCAGCACCGGCAGTCCCATCATCACCTGACCGCCCACCGATCCGGCACCGGCCATTTGCCAGCAGGAAAACGCCCCTTTTGCACGGTGTTCTGCCTCGCGCCATTCCGGCAGCGCATCGCAATCTCTTTCCCGACCTGTGCGCGGCAGATTCGCGATATCACGCTTTAGCCCATTGCCCCAAAACGGGCCAATACCGTCAAACAACTGATTTATCCGCCCTGCGACATCGAATCTGTTGTTGGCGTCGGGCGCATCCTCGATCTGATCAACGAACCATTGCCAGAGCATCAGGGGGTCGTCGGCGCCCACAAGCGCGCGCGCCAAACCGCGCGGATAACCGAAAGGGAAATCGAACCCGGCAAGAACGCGGCGGCCCGTGGCGATCTCGTCGTCAATGCGTTTAGTGAGCCATGTTTCGGCATCCTGCCGATTGCGATGATAGAGCGGCGCTTCACCGGCCACACAGGTCCAGATTGCATCAGCTTTGGGTGTCGCGCCGCGATCATTGCCGCCCGACCAATCAACCATAATGAACGTATCGAATGCCGCCATTTCACGCCACCGTAGACAAGATGAAATCAGCAATCGCCCCGGTATCGTCCAAGTCAAAGACCGGACGATCAAGCGTCAGGGTCACATCGCTAGCAACCGCACGCACGCTGCTATCCCCCGGCGCGATCAGCGGTTGGCCGGTCTCGGCCCGATGCGCCTCGATCTTGGCATGGTCCTCGCGTTTATAGCCCTCGACCAGCACGAGATCGCAGGGATCGAGCTTTTCTATCAACGCGGCGAGCGGCGGTTCGGGCGCTTCGCCCAGCTCGCTCATCAATGCCCAACGGCACGACGAGGCGAGCAACACCTGCGCGGCACCAGCTGCACGGTGGCGCGCACTATCGGTGCCTTGGTGGTCGACGTCAAAGGTATGATGAGCGTGTTTGATCGTCGCAATCCGCAACCCCCGCGCGGTGAATTCGCGCACCAGACGCTCCATCAGTCCAGTCTTGCCCGAGTTCTTCCAACCAACCACGCCATAGAGTTTCACCGTGCCGCCTCCTTAAACCGTTCGGCGGCGACAAGATCGTCCGGCGTGTTGATGTTGAAGAAAGGATCAGGATTTGTGCCGGGGAAATGCGCCTTGGTCGCGCCATGCGCGTCGGTCCACATCACCACTTTGCGTAAACCATCCTGCAATGCCGCACGCAGGTCATCGCGCAGGTCGACAGGCCAGAGGCCAAACGTGGGGTGGCGGCCTTCATCGCTGGCGGCCAATGCAAGCGGGTTCGTCATTCCATCAGCGGCCAAGATCAGGCGCGGCACAAGATCACAGGGAAAGAACGGCGTATCCGCCGCAACGGTGACGATGGTTTCGGCCCCTTTCTCGGCCGCCCATTCCATCCCGGCCAGAACACCGGCCAACGGGCCGGGAAATCCGCCGATCGTGTCCGGCAGCACTGGCAGCGCGAACTCGGCAAAGCGCGCTCCGTCGCCATTGGCATTTAGCGCCAATTGCGCGACCTGCGGCATCAACCTGTCGATCACATGACTCAGAAGCGTTCCCTGCCCCAAAGGCAGCAGGGCCTTGTCACCGCCGCCCATCCGACTCGCAAGTCCCCCGGCAAGGATAACCCCCAAAGGCTGTTTCATGCACTCCCTCCTGTGCGCGCCCGATCAGGAAACCCCGGACTTTCGCGGCGATTTTCCTTGAAGGGAACCGACTCTTTCTGCTGCGTCATTCTCTTTGTGCCCCCTTGCGCCGGTGTTTGCTGTCTTCTTCCGACACGTTTGCCAGATCGGCGTCGCGCACCAGTCGCTCGTCGCCACTCAGGCAAACAAACCGTTGCCCTTTGAGGCGTCCGATCAAAGTCAGACCGACCTGCTGGGCGATCTCGACGCCCCAGGCGGTAAACCCTGAGCGCGATGCAAGTGCCGGAATTCCCATGAGCGCGGTCTTGATCACCATCTCCGACGTCAGCCTGCCGGTGGTATATAGAAGCTTGTCACCCGCCGCCTCGCCTTCGGAAAATAGCCAACCGGCAATCTTGTCTACTGCATTGTGGCGACCCACGTCCTCCATATAGACCAACGGACGCGCGCCCCTGCAGAGCACCGTGCCGTGGATGGCCCCCGCTTCGAGATAGAGTGACGGCGTGCGGTTGATACGGTTGGAAAGCGCATAGAGATCAGAAGTTTTCAGCTGGGTTTGCGGCAACACCACCTGGTCGAGTCCCTCCATCATATCGCCGAACACGGTGCCCACCGCACATCCCGAGGTACGCGTCTTGCGCTGTAATTTATCCTCGTAGAACGTCTCGGTTGCGGTGCGCACCACAATGGTTTCCAACTCACCATCGTAATCGACAGATGTGACCACCTCGTGTGCGCCCAGCATGCCCTGATTGCGCAAGAACCCCAGCGCCAAGTATTCTGGATAGTCGCCGATGGTCATCGCCGTGACGATTTCCTGCCGGTTGAGAAAGATCGTCAACGGGCGTTCTTCGATCACCCTAGTCTCGATCGGGTTGCCAAGATGGTCGATACCCGCCACGGTTCGGGTCAGTCGTTGGTTTTCGGGATCGGGGGCGATCAGATAGTCGCCAGAATCGTTGAGCTTTGCCAATTGCAACTTCCAGTTCTGAGCTTTAGGCCGGAGTTTCATTCAATCTAAGGCCAAGACATGTCCTCCACCACACCAAAATCCGCCTTTTGGCGCGGCTTTCGCGATGGCGCGCCATTCGTGATGGTGATCATTCCCTTTGCCGCGCTGTTCGGTGTCGTGGCAACAGAAGCCGGACTCAACATTCTGGAAACATTCCTGTTTTCCGTGGTGGTGATCGCCGGTGCAGCCCAATTCACTGCCTTGCAACTGATGCAGGAGCACGCTCCGACCCTGATCGTGATCGTCTCGGCACTGACGGTAAATCTGCGCATGGCAATGTATTCTGCCTCGCTTACCCCACATCTCGGCGCGGCACCGCTTTGGAAGCGGGCCTGTGTCGCTTATATGATCGTCGATCAGAGTTACGCCTGCGCCATCTCGGCCTATGAGCGCAATCCGGGTTGGGGTTTGCCACAGAAACTTGGCTATTTCTTTGGCGCTTGCACGCCAGTGATCCCGATGTGGTTCATCGCGTCGTTGGGCGGGGCCTGGGTCGGACAGTCTATCCCGCCAGAATTCGCGCTGGACTTTGCGGTACCGATCACTTTCCTTGCTCTGCTTACGCCGATGCTGCGCACTCTGGCGCATTTGGCGGCGGCGCTGGTGGCGGTTGTGCTGGCCCTTAGTTTCACATGGATGCCCTACAACCTCGGACTGATTGCAGCCGCCATGGGTGGAATGCTCGCCGGGGCCCAGAGCGAACTCTGGCTTGAAAAACGAAAGAATGCGGGATGATCGACCTCTCGAACCTCTGGATCGTAATCATTTCGCTGGGCATCGGCAGCTTTGGCCTGCGCTTCCTGTTTTTGGGGCTGATCGGCAATCGTGTTCTGCCGCCGTTCGTGTTGCGCCACCTGCGCTATACCGCCGTTGCGGTGCTGCCGGCACTTGTGACGCCGCTGGTGCTGTGGCCGCAAGCCACCGGCGGGGAGCCTGACCCGGCGCGTATGGCGGCGGCGCTGGCCACTCTGGCGGTCGGCGTTCTTACACGCAGCGTGATCGGCGCCATCCTGACCGGGGGCGTGGTGCTCTATGGGATGCTTTATCTGTTGGGATAGATGCCCCGTCCTTATAGCGTTTTCTTCTGGCTCTGCACGAAACGTTCGGGATCCCAATTGTCCAGAACTTTGGAATTATCATCGCTGTCATACTCATGCAGCGTCCGTTCACGCACACTTGGAAGCTGGCGGAACTGTTCGGCGAGTTTCACCGGATACATGCCCTGCCGAATCGTTTCGAACCCCGGCAGTTTGCGCAAAATTCCAGAGGTCGAATGTGCACAAAACGCATTCGGCACTGCCCCATTTTCCTGCGCCAGTTTCAGCGCCAGTTCGGCGACTTGCGGGGTGACATCGATTTCCTGAACCACAACGTGCCAGGTTTCGCGCGCATGGTAGCGCGTATAGACATCAGCCACCTGCGGCGTGATGCCGAACAGAACATCGTTGCGCTCAGGAATTCTTTCATGATGAAAGCTGCCCGAAGGGTCAAAAATCACCCGCTGCGACCCATTGATCATCAGCGAAGTATGACCTCCCGAGCCTGTATCATTGCTTATCATCGTGAACAATGTCAGCCGCGGTGGGCCGGGATGGCGGTACTGAACCGCGCGCACCGCTTCTTCTGGTGCCCAGACCGGATCAGCAGCGCAGCCCGCAAGACTCAATACCGCAAGAATAGCGAGGAATGCCCTACGCATAGCGTCTCCCAGGGTGATTTGCGCCGCCGGAAAGCGGTCGATCCTATCAGGCGCCGACAGCTGCCATAAACAGCAGTGTCACGATGATCGCAACCACCGACCAGGTCAGGAATTTTATAAACCCCTCAAAGGTTTTTTCCTGATCGTGGATATCCATTTCGCCATGTTTGAAATCGGCCATATTTGCGCTCCCAAGTCTCTTGTTAGGATAATTCATTAATGCATTTCAACGGGGCTGTCACCCTGCCCCGGCAAAGAGATGAGGCAAGCGTGCGCGCCTTGTGTCAAACGCGTCTCAACTCTCTTTTTCAAGGTCCAGGGCCAAACGAAACCCGATGCGTCTAGGCGCTTCGGCAGGTATTTCTTTTGGCAAGGCGCGCAGAATCACCGAGAGCTGGCTGACGTGCTCGATTAGCTGTGTCTTGATGCCGTTGTCATCCGAGCCGTAGAAAGTAACGATATCCGGATCAAAGAACCCCATACCTTCGATTCGGATCACCCCGGCATTTCCCCCGGCAAATCCCATCGCCACTTCGTGCTCGTTATCAAGCTGTTCCTCGAAGTTTTGGATGTAGAGGATCAGCCGTTCATAGGCCCATTCGGCTGGGCTTTTCTGATCCACCGACTTTTGCCTCACCTTTTCGGGAACATCAGTGCACGGCGTTACACTGGGATCGGCGTGCACTTCATGGCGGCGCGGAATGGCTGTGGCCTCATGCGCCTCTGCTGCAGTTTCAATCTTGTCGTCCATACGCGCACTCCTTGGTTCACGAACGCCAAATCACAAGGGAAGCGCCGTGGTTTCCTTGATCTCCTCCATAACGAAACTGGCCGAAATATCCGAGAGCGGAATCTGTGCGATCACACGTTTGTAAAACGCGTCGTACGCCGGCACATCAGCAACACGCACGCGCAGGAG
This sequence comes from Rhodobacteraceae bacterium LMO-JJ12, assembly GCA_021555075.1. Taxonomy (NCBI): domain Bacteria; kingdom Pseudomonadati; phylum Pseudomonadota; class Alphaproteobacteria; order Rhodobacterales; family Paracoccaceae; species Rhodobacteraceae bacterium LMO-JJ12. The sequence continues at coordinate 462,730 of JAKGBX010000003.1, read as the reverse complement.
GTAATCAAGTTCGCCGGTCATGCGGTAGGCTCCAATCACTTCGGGCATGGCACGCACGATTTTCTGAAATGTCTCCATCCAGCCCGCATCATGCGCTGAAGTGCGCACCAGAATGATCACTTCAAGCGGGCATCCAACCTTGCCCGGATCGGCAAGAACCACACGGCCCCGGATCACTCCTGCCCGCTCCATTTCACGGATACGCCGCCAACAGGCGTTTCGAGACAGCCCGACACGGTCGGAAATCTCGTCGATGCTCAGGCTGGCGTCGCGTTGCAGTTGGCCAAGGATGCGGCGGTCTGTTTCATCCAATTCTTTACCCATTTGTGAGACAGTATCCCAAAAAATTAGAAATTAGCAGGTCTATTTGAGACAAAGTATGGCCATCTCGCCGCTATTCTGTCCGCAGCGCAACAGGAGAACAAGATGATCGAAACACCCGATAGCACAACCGCCCCGGCGCGCAGCACCTTGGTCCATCTGTTTCTCGATCATCCGGCCTCGGTTGGGGAAAGCTATTTCGAGCACATGCGCTTTGCGCTTGGGTTTGCTTTCTGGTTGGGGCTTGGCGCACTGGCGGCGCTGCTCCACGCGATATTCCCCTTTGCCTGTGAAACCACAGGCAGCCGGATCATCCGCAAACTACATGGCAGGATCGGAAACCGCGGCGAAACGCAATAAGCGACGCGCCCAGGCTACGCTACTTCGCTACTTCGACGCGCGCCATAGCCAGGCACCATCGTCGCGCCACTGTCTCGTGGCGCGACCGGTCTGGTGCAAGTGGTTCAAATGGGCAATCGTCTCAACCAGCGCCAAGCCGAAAATCCCTTCATCCACCCTGCGCTTGAAAAGCGGCGCAAAACAGTCGGCGGCGACGCGCTCTCTGTCGAGATGTGCCACCAGACGTTCCAAAGCCGAATGGTGATTGTCGGCTAGTTGGTACATGCGGTGTGGCAAGCCGGTGAAGGGCAGTTTGTGGCCAGAAAACACGAGATGATCAGGCCGCGCCAACTTGCCCAACCGTTCGCAGCTTTCCAACCAATCCGCCAGAGGGTCGGCCTCGGGCTCGTTCGGGAAAACACCGATATTGGGGCTGATCGAACTGATGATCTGATCGCCTGCTATAACCAGATGATCGTCTTGACTCCAAAGCGTCAGATGTTCGGGCGCATGGCCGTTGCCAATGTGGATGTCCCAGTTGCGACCGGCCGCATTCAGCATATCGCCCTGTTGCAGCCGCGTATAGCCGACGGGGATCGGGGCGCAGATATCGGCAAAATTAAACGGCCGCTCGCTCATGCGTTTTTGAAGATGATCCGCATCCATGCCAGCCGCGCGCCAGAAGATTTCCGACTGACGGGTCGGGCGCTCCTCAAGATCGAGGATAAGCATCCGTGCCATCAAATAGGCGGTGCGCGTCATCAAAAGCTCTGCACCGCGCTCAATCAGCCATCCTGCCATGCCGATGTGATCGGGATGGTGGTGGGTCAGCAAAACGCGGCCAACCGGTTTGCCCTTCAGTGGCCCGACAAGCAGTTTTTCCCAAATCGCGACTGAGCGGTCGCTGTAGACTCCGGTGTCCACGATGGTCCAACTGTCGCCATCATCCAGCGCATAGATGTTCACGTGATCCAACGCCATCGGCAACGGCAGGCGGATCCAGAGCACACCTTCCGCGACGCGGATCGCCTCCCCCTCAGCCGGAAGGGTTTCCCAAGGGTAGGTCAACGGGCTGGGCTGAGCATCCATCATTGTGCAAGATCTTCCTGAGACAGGGCATAGAGATCATTGGCGCCAGCCATTGCATGGGCAAGGTTCGCCGCATGATCCGGCAAGAGCCGTGTAATATAGGACCGCGCCAATCGGGTGCGTCGTCCGTCTCCCTCCTCGGCACATGCGGCCTTGAGATGGTAATGCGCGCCCAGAACACGCCCATACGCCATCAGGAACGGCACCGACCCAGCGAAACGTTCGTTCATGTCCTTTTGCGCCACCATCCATTCGGTGGCTTCACGTAGCGTTTCCGTGGCGTTCCACACCGCTTCGGCCATACGCGGGTGTTGGCTGCGCACCGATTCGGCATGGGTTTCAACCTCGTCCAGAAGCGCAGCAGCTGCCTCGCCGCCATCCATCAGCTTGCGGCCAACAAGATCCATCGATTGAATGCCATTGGTCCCCTCATAGATCGCCGTCACCCGCACATCGCGGGCATATTGCGCCGCGCCGGTTTCCTCAATGAAGCCCATGCCGCCATGCACCTGCACCCCCATCTCGGCCACGCGGATGCCGGTTTCTGTGCCAAAGGCCTTGGCAATCGGCGTGAGAAACGCCGCCCGCGCCAACCAATCCTTTTCGCCGGTGACATTGCTCATATCAATGGCCACTGCGCAGGAAAGCGCGATGGCGCGCGCGGCGAAAACCTCGGCCTTCATGGTAATCAGCATGCGGCGAACGTCTGCGTGATCAATGATCGTGCCACTACCCCCGTCTACCGGGGTGCGGCCCTGTTTGCGCTCCTGAGCATAGGCCAATGCGTGTTGATAGGAACCTTCAGCCACGCCGACGCCCTGAACGCCAACACCCAGGCGTGCATTGTTCATCATCGTGAACATAGCGGCCATACCGCCATGCTCGGGGCCAACCAGCCAACCGGTGGCACCGTCAAATTCCATCACTGCCGTGGGGCTGCCATGCAGGCCCAGCTTGTGCTCCAGGCTGACCACTCGCAGGCTGTTGGCTTTGCCGGGATTGCCGTTCTCGTCCGGAATGAACTTGGGCACCAGAAAGAGACTGATCCCCTTGGTGCCTGGCACCCCGTCGGGAAGCCGGGCCAAGACCAGATGACAGATGTTTTCGGAAAAATCGTTATCGCCCCAAGAAATGAAGATTTTCTGGCCTGAAACGGCGAAAGATCCGTCACCATTGGGGACCGCCTTGGAGCGCAACGCGCCTACGTCCGATCCAGCCTGCGGCTCGGTCAGGTTCATCGTGCCACACCATTCGCCGGTCATCAGCTTGGGCAAGTATAACGCCTTGAGTTGATCAGACGCATGATGCTCCAGCGCCTCAATCTGGCCCTGGGTCATCAGCGGGTTGAGTTGCAGCGACAGGCACGCGCCGCTCATCATGTCGTTGACGGCGGTGGTGATCGTCATCGGCAGACCCATTCCGCCTTGCTCGGGCGAGCCTGAGATCGAGACCCAACCGCCTTCTTTGATCGCGCGATAGCCATCGGCAAATCCGGGGCTGGTGCGCACCACACCGTTTTCAAGGCGGGCCGGATGCAGATCGCCAATGCGTTGCAGCGGGGCCAGTACCTCATCACAGAGCCGCCCGGCTTCGCCCAGAATCGCCTGCACCATGTCGGAGCCGGCTTCTGCAAATCGTTCGGTCTTTGAAACTTGGGAAAAGCCGACCACATTGTCCAGAAGGTAGGTGACATCTGAGACGGGCGCACGATAGGGCATGGGATTCTCCGAAAGACGGGACGTTTGGCTTTGAAACAACACGCTCTTATGCAGCTTCACGTCTCATCTTAATGCAACAACACCGATCCAGCCTATGAAAACGCCGCGTCACGCGCTATGGCCCACGCCATGTTGACCAAACGCCTCTCTCCGACAGCCGAGGGCATTTCCGCCGCCGCCGCAGGCTTGCGCGCGGGCTGCCTTGTGGCGTTCCCGACCGAAACGGTCTATGGCCTTGGCGCCGATGCCTGTGATGACCGCGCGGTGGCGCGGATTTTCGAAGCCAAGGGGCGTCCCCGGTTCAACCCGCTTATCGTTCACGTTGCCAATATCGACGCAGCGCGCTGCCTGGTGAAATGGAACGACGCAGCCGAGACGCTGGCGTCACAATTCTGGCCCGGTCCGTTGACACTGGTGCTGCCGATCAGAGACGATACCGGAGTGTCGCCACTTGTCAGCGCAGGCCAGCCCAGCCTCGCGTTGCGGGTACCGGCGCATCCGCTGGCCCATGCCCTTCTGGCGGCATTTGACGGACCGGTCGCCGCCCCCTCTGCCAACCCTTCGGGCCGGATAAGTCCGACCACGGCCGACCATGTACAGGCCGGTCTTGCGGGGCGGATTGAGACCATCCTTGATGGTGGCCCCTGTGGCGTAGGGGTGGAAAGCACGATTTTGGGGCTAACCGGCCTGCCGACGCTGCTGCGTCCTGGCGGGCTGGCCCAGGAAGAAATCGAAGCCGCACTCGGCGTTTCGCTGGTTGCACATTCGGGCGGCATAACATCGCCGGGACAGCTTGCTTCGCATTATGCACCGGGTGCAACGGTGCGTCTGAACGCGACGGCAAAGCATTCAGGAGAAAAACTTCTCGGCTTCGGCCAGGCGCAGGACGCCGACCTCAACCTCTCGCCTTCAGGCGATCTTGTGGAAGCGGCGGCCAATCTTTTTAGCATGCTGCATACAATTGATGACGGCCAGACGCCAATCGCGGTTTCTGCGGTGCCCGAGTCCGGGCTTGGGAGAGCCATCAACGACCGTTTGCGCCGTGCCGCCGCGCCGCGCGAAGGATAGTCGCCTTGTCGGGCAAGGCGTTGCGCCGCGCGCCTCTGGGGTGGCCTCGTTCCGCTCGGCCAGAGCGTCTGATCGTCGAATCCGGCTTTCAGATGCCGCGCCATGACGAAACGGTGTGCAATGAGTATTTCAGGAAAGATGAAACAGAGCCGCACGCGCCACTTGCCGCGTCAGGCGTGACCAGCGGCAGCCGAAAGGCTTATCGGATCGACACCGAGAGTTTTCAGCGCGGCGCCCCATTTGGCCGCATCCGCCTCATCAAAGACGAGTGACAGGCTTGCATCGCAAGTGAGCCAGCCGTTGGATAGTATCTCGTTTTCGAGTTGTCCCGGCCCCCAGCCGGCATAGCCCAGTGCCATGATCGCGCGCTCTGGACCGGTACCAGCGGCCAGTTCTTCCAGCACATCCAGCGTGGCGGTCATGCCGAAATCATCGCCTACGAAAAGAGTTGATATTTCTGAGGTGTAATCACCCGAGTGCAGCACAAACCCACGCCCTGGCTCAACCGGCCCTCCAAAATGCACGCCGCGATCGCGCGCGCAGGCGCCATCGCCGATCTCAAGTTGCGCCACCAGATCCTTGAGCCTCAGATCTCCGGTCGGTTTGTTCACGATCAACCCCATCGCGCCTTCGGGGGAATGCGCGCACATGAAGATCACGCTTTTGTCAAAACGGGGGTCGCCCATGCCGGGCATGGCGATCAAAATCTGACCTGTGAGGTCAATATCGGCAGGGTCAAATGCACGTGTCATTGGCCAAACATGCGCGCAGATCGGAGCAGATTCAAGCGGCTGTTTGCTGCGGCCCGGCAAAGGCTCGCCCATTTGTGAATTGGCATTTCAAGCAAGACGCGCCATCTGTGAGGAATGATAACACGTCTCATTCTGTTCGCGACCGTCCTGCTGATACCTGTTTTGCCCGTTCTGGCGCAAACCGGCAGCAATCCCTATGCCCAGATGATCGAAACCCGCATCCTGCCCGGTTGGCAAGCTGCCGATGGCACCCACATGGCGGGAATCGAGATTCGCCTTGCGCCGGGGTGGAAGACCTATTGGCGCGCGCCAGGCGATGCCGGAATTCCGCCGCTATTTGATTGGTCCGCCTCGCGAAATCTGGATAATGCAACGGTCAACTGGCCGACACCCGAGGTTTTCCTGCTCAGCGGCACGCGCACGATTGGCTACGAAAATCGCGTAGTTTTACCGATTTCCGTAGCGCCACGGCGCGTTGGCCAACCGGTGCATCTGTCAGGGACGATAAACCTCGGAATCTGCCGGGATGTCTGTGTTCCGGTGCAGGTCGAAATTGGAGAAATCCTGAAATCTGGCAAGTCGTCACCTGATCCGGTAATTGCCGCCGCATTGGCCGACCGCCCCTTTTCGGCGCGCGAAGCCGGTTTGGAAAGGATGACCTGCACGATTGCGCCCACAAAGGACGGGATAACGCTCAGCGCTGAGTTCACCTTGCCCACAGCCGGTGGGCGCGAGTTAGCCGTGGTGGAAACCGGCGACCCGATGATCTGGGCGTCGGAACCGAAGATCAACCGCAAGGGCGGGCGTCTCTTTGCCGAGTTCGACCTTATGCATGCGTCGGGCGGGCCATTCGCGCTTGATCGCTCCGCACTGCGGTTCACAATTCTCGGGCGCAGCCATGCAGTGGACATTCAAGGCTGTAGCAACTGAGCGCCGGGTTCAAACACAGAAAATTCGTGTGTTTTGAGGCAGCCAAACTGGCGTGAGAGGTATTGCTTAGCGCCGAAGCTCTGAACAGGGGCCCGGCGCTTCAAGGCTGAGGAGGACGATCCATCAGGGCGAAGACCTGAACTGTCGCAAATGGATCGTGCCGTGTTGTGTCACACAGCGATCAGACCTCCTGCACCTCGACCACACCGGGCAGGCTCTTGATTGCGCCCTTGATCTGCGGCGAAACAGGAAACTCTGCACCGGCATCAATCTCGACCTCTCCGGGCAGATCATGGTCCATCAGGCAGAATAATATCGGGCCGCGCCCGCCAGTCTTGACCTTCTCGGCCGCGTCCGCAAGCACATCGGCAACCGATTGCACCGCCTCCGCATCTTCGAGAAATATCTTCAAACCCACACCGCCGACATCGGCGACGACCGTGTCGATCGGCGCAACGGAGCGGCCCAGTAGCTTGAGTTGATCGGATTCCATCGTCGCCTCGACCGTGACGACAACTTTCGATCCGGTTTCGAGAAACTCGCGGGCTTTCTCGAGCGTTTCCGAGAACACCGTGACTTCAAATGCGCCGGTCGTGTCGGAGAGTTGTACGAAGGCAAAGCGGTTGCCGCGCGCCGATTTACGCTCTTGCCGCCCGGCTACGACCCCTGCCATCTTGGCAATCAGCGGCCCTTGTTCGGCCTTGGCGATCACCTGATCGAGCGTAATCACCTCCTTGCGTTTCAGAGGTAGCATATAGTCATCAAGCGGATGACCGGACAGATAGAAGCCCACCGCCTTGAACTCCTCGCCCAGCCGCTCGGCTGGCAGCCAGTCGGCCACTGGTGCCAGACGCGGCTCGGGCAAATCCTCGCCGGCTTCGCCGAACAGTGACACCTGATTGGAGGCGCGCTGTTCATGCACCGCCGCCGAATAGTTCATCAGACTCTCCAGCGCATCAAACACCCGGCGGCGGTTACTGTCGAGTTGATCAAATGCCCCGGCGCGCGCCAACATCTCCAGCGGCCGCTTGCCCACCCGCTTCAAGTCAACCCGGCGGGAGAGATCGAACAGCGTCGCAAAGGGTTTGTCAACGCCATCGACCTTGCGCCCCTCAGTGACCAGCTTCATCGCCTCGACACCGACGTTCTTCAATGCCCCCAACGCATAATGCAGCACCTGGTCCTTCACCGTGAACGTCGCCTCGGAGCGATTCACACATGGCGGCAACCAATCGAGTTCCAACCCCTTGCGCACTTCCTCGAAATAGGTGGCAAGCTTGTCAGTCAGGTGGATATCACAGTTCATCACACCGGCCATGAATTCGACCGGATGATTGGCCTTGAGCCAGGCTGTCTGATAGCTGACCACGGCATAAGCGGCGGCGTGCGACTTGTTGAAGCCGTAATTGGCGAATTTCTCGAGCAGGTCGAACACTTCGCTGGCTTTTTTCTTGTCGACGCCGTTTTCCAGCGCACCCTTCTCGAACTTCGGGCGTTCCTTGGCCATTTCTTCGGCGATCTTCTTGCCCATCGCCCGGCGCAGCAGGTCGGCACCGCCGAGACTATAGCCCGCCATCTCTTGTGCGATCTGCATCACCTGTTCCTGATAGACGATAATGCCCTGAGTTTCCTCAAGAATATGGTCGATCGATGGATGAACCGACTCGCGCTCCTTGATGCCGTTCTTGACCTCGCAATAGGTCGGGATATTCTCCATCGGGCCGGGGCGATAGAGCGCCACGAGCGCCACGATATCCTCGATGCAGGTCGGTTTCATCCGCTTCAGGGCATCCATCATGCCCGAGCTTTCTACCTGGAACACCGCGACTGTCTTGGCAGCAGCATACAGCTTGTAAGTGCGTTCATCATCAAGCGGGATGGCGTTGATCTGGTTCTCGACGCCCTCGGCGGGCACATAGAGCTCGGTCCCATCGGCGCTTACATGCAAAGGCCGCCCCTCGGCCAATATCAAATCAACCGCATTCTGAATCACAGTCAGCGTTTTCAGCCCGAGAAAATCGAACTTCACCAACCCCGCCTGCTCAACCCATTTCATGTTGAATTGGGTTGCGGGCATGTCCGAGCGCGGATCGCGATAGAGCGGCACCAGTTCGTCCAAAGGCCGGTCGCCGATCACCACACCGGCGGCATGTGTCGAAGCGTTTCTCAGCAAGCCCTCGACCTGCATGCCATACTTCAAAAGCCGGTCGACAACCTCTTCGTTGCGCGCCTCCTCGCGCAGGCGATCCTCTTGCGCCAGCGCCTGCTCAATCGACACGGGCTTGACCCCTTCGACCGGAATCATCTTCGACAACCGGTCAACCTGCCCGTAGGGCATCTGCAACACCCGCCCGACATCGCGCACCGCCGCCTTGGAAAGCAGCGCACCGAAGGTTATGATCTGACCCACCTTGTCGCGGCCGTATTTATCCTGAACATAGCGGATCACGTCTTCGCGCCGGTCCATGCAGAAGTCGATGTCGAAATCCGGCATCGAGACCCGCTCGGGGTTCAGGAACCGCTCGAACAGCAAAGAATAGCGCAGCGGATCAAGGTCGGTGATGGTGAGCGCATAGGCCACCAGGCTGCCAGCGCCCGAGCCCCGCCCCGGCCCGACCGGAATGTCATGGTCCTTGGCCCATTTGATGAAATCGGCCACGATCAGAAAATAGCCCGGGAACCCCATACCCTCGATGATGTCGAGCTCGAAATCCAGCCTCGCCTGATACTCCTCTGGACTGACCGCATGCGGGATCACAGCAAGCCGGGCCTGCAAACCTTCGTTGGCCTGACGGCGCAGCTCGACCACTTCGTCATCGGCGAATTTCGGCAGGATTGGCGCGCGTTTGTAGGTCGCAAAGGCACAGCGTCGGGCGATCTCAACCGTGTTTTCAATGGCCTCCGGCAGGTCGGCAAACAAGACCGCCATCTCTTGCGGGCTTTTGAAATAGTGCTGCGGAGTCAGGCGACGGCGGTTCTCCTGCTGATCGACATAGGCCCCTTCAGAGATACAGATCAGCGCATCATGTGCCTCATACATCTCCTCACCGGGGAAATAGACGTCGTTGGTCGCTACCAGCGGAAGGCCCATGGCATAGGCCATTTCCACATTCCCGCGCTCCGAGAGACGCTCAGCCTCGGGCAAGCTGGCATCATCGCGCGGGTGGCGCTGCAACTCGACATAGAGCCGATCGCCGTAAATGGCCGCCAGCCGTTCCATCAGTGCCTGTGCCGCCGGGCGTTGCGCGTTCTGCAACAACCGCCCGATCGGCCCCGTCGGGCCGCCCGTAAGACAAATGACACCCTGATGATACCGGCCCAAATCGTCCAGCGTAACATGCGGCAACTGTCCGTCGCCGCGCAAATAGAGGCTGGAATTGAGCTTCATCAGGTTTTCATAACCCTGCTCATTCTGCGCAAGCAGCACCACCGGCGCGGGCGGCGCCGGGTTTTCCCCGGGCGGCGTCTCCAGATAGGCCAGATCAACCTGACACCCAACAATTGGCTGCACGCCTGCCGCCTGTGCTGCGATGGAAAATTCCAGCGCCGCGAACATGTTGTTGGTATCGGTCACGGCAACCGCCGGCATGTTCAGCTTCTTGCACAGATCCGGCAACTTTTTCAGCCGCATGGCCCCCTCGAGAAGGGAATATTCGGTGTGCGTGCGAAGATGGATGAATCGGGCCGGGTTGCTCATCCTCGCACTCTAGCTTTTCGCCCAGCCGCGGGAAAGCACCAACCTGTTCGGCCCGGGCACAGAATTAGCTGACTTATCAAAATCCATTTTGACAGAAGGCGTATCCATCCAAATGCTTGGCCATATGACTAACCAAATTAGGCGCGATCGCCTTTATCAAGCCATGTCCGATGCCGCCCGCCGCGCCGCAGTGGCCCGCCTCACAATCGCAGAACTTCTTGCCCGCTTTCACCCGCCGCGGGGCGCTTACCGGCGTGAAATCACCCAACGTTCCATTATGATCCACGCGCCATGATCCACTCGCCGTGAAGGCGCCTGCGCTTCTTCTCTAATTCTCAATGTCCACAAAGAGCTGATTAATTGCGCATTTTTTCAACAAGCTGGCATATTTAGAGATTATCTCGCTTTTTATGAAGGACTTTCTTTCGCTCTACAGGAATCCACTCTTGCCAGATCGGGGGCAACCCCGTTCTTATAGCTTCAACGGGGGGGCTTATTGCCCGCAACAAGAAAAACAAACATCCGCGGTGCCGCATGGCACCGGAAAGGACATCTGTGTGACGGGACCATTGCTTGAAATAGAAAGGTTGACCAAGGCCTATCCCGGTGTGGTCGCCAATGATTCAGTGTCTTTCGAGATCGGAAAGGGCGAAATTCACGCTCTGCTCGGCGAAAATGGTGCTGGAAAATCCACGCTGGTGAAAATGATCTACGGGCTTGTGAAGCCCGACAGCGGCGCGATGCGGATGAATGGCAAAGCCTTCACCCCCGCCGAGCCGCGCGCCGCGCGCGCTGCTGGCGTCGCAATGGTGTTTCAGCATTTTTCACTCTTCAACGCGCTCAACGTTGCCGAAAACATCGCACTAGGCATGGAAAACCCGCCGGCCCTGCGCGATCTGGCTACCCGTATCCGCAAGGTGAGTGAAGAATACGGCTTGCCGCTTGATCCGTTCCGCACGGTGGGTGATCTCTCGGCGGGCGAACGCCAGCGCGTCGAAATTATTCGCTGCCTTCTGCAAGACCCCAAGCTATTGATAATGGACGAACCGACAAGCGTCCTGACCCCGCAGGAAGTGCAGATTCTGTTCCAGACACTCTACAAATTACGCACGGAAGGCACCTCGATACTGTACATATCGCACAAGCTCGAAGAAATCAGAACGCTTTGCGATGCCGCGACAATCCTGCGGCTTGGCAAGAATGTCGGTAGCTGCGTGCCGCGCGACACCACGGCGCGGGAAATGGCCGAGTTGATGGTGGGTAGCGAGTTGCAAACTCCAAAATCCGCTGGTGCCAAGCTGGGAGATGTGGCGCTCGACGTGTCTGGGCTCTCCATGCCCTCGCCGGGACAGTTCGGAACGGCACTCAAGAACATCCATTTCGAATTGCGCCGGGGTGAGATCCTCGGCATCGGCGGAGTGGCGGGCAACGGCCAGGATGAATTGCTGCTCGCGCTCTCGGGCGAGATCACTGTCGAACCCGATGCGATCAAGCTGGGAAATCGCCCGATCGGGGCGATCGGACCCAACCGGCGGCGCGAAGCCGGGTTGCTCTGCGCTCCGGAAGAACGTCTCGGTCATGCCGCAGCGCCGGACATGAGCCTGACGGAAAACGCGATGCTAACTGGCGCGGTGCGCCGTGACCTGTCCAGCAACGGCTTCCTGCGATGGCGCCAAGCCCGAGTATTCGCTGAAGAGATCATCAAGACGTTCGATGTGCGCACGCCGGGGCCGGAAAACGCCGCGCGCTCGCTCTCGGGCGGCAATCTGCAAAAATTCGTGATCGGGCGCGAAGTGTTGCAAAAGCCCTATGTGTTGGTCGTCAACCAGCCGACCTGGGGGGTTGATGCCTCTGCCGCCGCCGCCATTCGCCAGGCCCTGCTCGATCTTGCCGCCGGCGGTGCCGGGGTCATCGTGGTGTCCCAGGATCTCGACGAGCTGATGGAAGTTTCCGATCATTTCGCCGCACTTAACGAAGGTCGGCTCACTGAAAAACGCGTGACTTCGGAACTCAACGTCGAAGAAATCGGCCTGATGATGGGCGGCGCTCACGGCATGGAGGTCGCGCATGTTTAAACCTCTGGAATTTGAGTTTTTTGGAAAGATGAAACATGGGGGTGCATGCCATGTTGAAGCTTGAGAAACGGCCGCAACCAAGCAAGGCTTTTGCCTATCTCACACCGCTGTTTGCAGTGTTTGCAACGATGATTGCAGGCGGCCTGCTGTTTGCTGCGCTGGGCAAGAACCCGATCGAGGCGATTCGCACAATCTTCTATGATCCGCTGTTTGGTGAATTCGCCTTCTACTACCGACCGCAATTGCTGGTCAAAGCCGCGCCACTGATCCTGATCGCCATAGGCCTCTCGCTCGGCTTTCGCGCCGGCATCTGGAACATCGGCGCCGAAGGGCAATACATCATGGGCGCGATTTTCGGCGCCGGAGCGGGGCTGGCATTTTTTCCGACCGACGCCTGGTATATCTTCCCGCTGATGATTGTCGCGGGCGCGTTCGGCGGTTGGGTCTGGGCAATGATCCCGGCGCTCTTGAAGGTAAAATTTGGCACCAACGAGATTCTTGTCTCGCTCATGCTGGTCTATGTCGCCGAACAGCTGCTCGCTTCGATGTCACTTGGACTGTTGAAGAACCCCGAAGGCCATGGCTTTCCAGGCTCGCGCAATCTCAAGGATTATCCGGCGGCTTTCAATGACGAATTGATCACCGGAAGCGGTATGCACTGGGGCGTGTTGACCGCGTTTCTGGCGGTGATTTTCGCCTATATCCTGCTCAACCGCCACATGCTCGGGTTTTCCATCCGGCTTACCGGCGAAGCCCCGCGCGCGGCCCGTTTCGCAGGGGTGAAGCCCAACCGGCTGATCGTCTTCTGTCTCGGTATGTCGGGGCTTCTGGCGGGGTTGGCGGGCATGTTCGAGGTGTCGGGTCCCTCTGGCCAGATCAGCATCGATTTCAATACCGGCTATGGCTTTACCGCGATCATCGTGGCGTTTCTGGGCCGATTGCATCCGGTCGGCATACTGCTGGCCGGGCTGTTGATGGCGCTGACCTATATCGGCGGCGAAATCGCGCAGGGCAACCTGGGCCTCCCGGCGGCTGCGATCCAGCTGTTTCAGGGTATGCTGCTGTTCTTCCTCTTGGCGGTGGACCTTCTGACAAACTATCGCATCCGACTGGTGAAACGCGAGGTAGCGCAATGAATTTTTCAGCAATCGATCCGGCCCTGCTCTTGGCCTCGCTGATGGTGGCGGCGACACCGATTCTGTTGGCGGCGATCGGCGAGTTGGTGGTTGAACGCGCAGGTGTGCTGAACCTCGGAGTCGAAGGGATGATGATCACCGGCGCGATCTTCGGCTTCGCAGTGACAGTGGAAAGTGGCTCTCCAACGGTAGGATTCTTGGCTGCTGCGGTGGGCGGCGCGCTGTTGTCGGTGTTGTTTGCACTGCTGACGCAGCTCGCTTTGGCTAATCAGGTGGCCTCGGGGTTGGCGCTGACATTGTTCGGGCTTGGTTTGAGCTCATTGATGGGGCAAGGCTATGTCGGGGTCAAACCGCCGCGCACCCAGGCCCTCGACATCCCGATCCTGAGCGACATTCCGTTTCTGGGCACTGTGCTGTTCAGTCATGATCTGCTGGTCTACTTCGCACTGGCGTTGGTCGCGGCGACATGGGCAGTACTGAAATTCAGCCGCATCGGCCTGGTGCTGCGCGCCGTGGGCGAAAACCATGATGCAGCCCATGCGCTAGGTTACAAGGTGGTGCGGATCCGGGTGCTGGCGATCATGTTCGGCGGAGCCTGCGCCGGGCTTGGCGGCGCTTACATTTCGCTGATCCGGGTGCCGCAATGGACCGAAGGCATGACTGCGGGCGCAGGTTGGATTGCTCTTGCACTGGTGGTCTTCGCCTCGTGGAAGCCATGGCGGGTGTTGTTTGGTGCCTGGCTTTTTGGCGGAGTCACCGTGCTTCAGTTGAATTTACAAGCCGCAGGGCTTGCCATTCCGGCGGAATACCTTTCCATGTCGCCATACCTGATTACCATCCTCGTACTGGTCATCATGTCCGCTGACCGCTCGCGTGCTCCGGCATCGCTCGGTCGCATTTTTCACGCTTCGGGCTGAACCTCGGGGTGACTGCCACTTGAACTAAACAGGGAGTTATCACTCATGAAACTTACAAATCTGCTTGCCAGCGCCGCCGTCGCGCTCGGTCTGGCCACCGCTGCGGTGGCTCAGGACAAGACCAAGGTCGGCTTCATCTATGTCGGCCCCGTCGGTGACGGCGGCTGGACCTATGAACACGACAAAGCCCGTCAGGCTGTGGAAGCGCATTTCGGCGACAAGGTCGAAACAGTCTATCAGGAAAGCGTGCCGGAAGGCGCCGATGCCGAACGCGCGATCACCCAGATGGCTCTGCAAGGCGCCAATCTGATCTTCACCACCTCGTTCGGCTACATGGACCCGACGATTAACGTCGCCAAGAAATTCCCCAACGTGAAATTCGAACATGCCACCGGTTACAAGACAGCCGACAACGTGTCAGTTTATTCGGCACGTTTCTATGAAGGCCGCGCTGTACAGGGCACCATTGCTGGCCGCATGACCAAATCCAACATCGTCGGTTATATCGGCTCGTTCCCGATCCCCGAAGTTATCCGGGGCATCAACAGCGCCTATATCCACGCCAAGAAAGTGAACCCCGACGTTCAGTTCAAGATCGTCTGGGCCTTCACTTGGTTCGATCCGGCGAAAGAGGCCGACGCAGCCAAGGTTCTGATCGAACAGGGCGCTGACGTGATCCTACAGCACACCGATTCGACCGCACCGCACGCCGCCGCTCAGGCTGCCGGCAACGTCATCGCCTTCGGCCAAGCATCGGACATGGCCGAATACGCTCCTATGCCACGGGTCTCCTCGATTATTGACGATTGGGCACCCTATTACATCGCCCGCACCCAGGCGGTGATGGATGGCACCTGGGCAAGCATGAGCACTTGGGACGGAATCGGCCCCGGCATGGTCGGCATCGGCGAGATTTCTGATGCCGTTCCTGCAGATGTAAAAGCCGAGGCACTGGCGATGAAAGACGCAATCGCATCGGGGGCCTATCACCCGTTCACCGGCCCACTCAAGAAGCAGGACGGTTCGGATTGGCTGGCTGACGGTGAAGTTGCCGATGATGGCACGCTGGCAGGCATGAACTTCTATGTTGAAGGCATCGAAGGCAACATTCCGCAATAAGCGCTTACATCTCAAGGTTGCGCCATCGGCGTAGCCCCTTGAAAGGCCCGGAGCTTCACCGGGCCTTTTTTATTGGCGCTTCAGTTCGCTTTCAACCAAACGTCGGCCATTTCCCGCCAGGGTCAGGTATTCCAGACCTTCGCCCACTTCAATCACAAGGCGAATTTGACAACATTGCTACGCGGATACCATTTTTCCGCAATTTTGTTTCAACAAAAGAAGAATTTATCCAATGGCACGTTTTGTAATCGACCTCGGTGATGTAAAGCTCAGCCGCGACGCCGAGCAGGATCTGGCCGCGGAGCTTCAGAGTGTGGCTCTGGGCAAGGTGGAGGTGACAGGCGCGGGCAAAATCCTCGAACAACTTTTCGCCATCCGGTTCCCGCGCGAGTGGCTCGGTCTTATCCTGCGTGAGCGGTTCGAAGACGTTCTCCAGATAGAAAAACAGATAGGTGAGGTAATGGGAAAGCTACGGTGAAATCCGGCCTGCACGACCTGACCTGCCCTTCGGCACCTTGTGCGCGGGGAGCCACCATTCTGGGCGCAATGGGCGAGACGGGCGAGTTGAGCTATCTGCTTACTGAGATGCATGTGGATAAGGGTTTTGTCGAAACTGCACAGGCCCAAGCCACGCCGCCCGAAGCGCGTATGCCTCTTGCTGCGCCCTGCCAAAAGACCGGCTGCGCACAGTGGACCGGCGAAGGCTGCGGCGTAGTGCTTAGAGTGCTGTCTGCAATAGACGCCCAAGGCGGTTTGCCCGATCCGCCGCTGCAGCCATGCGTGATCCGCGCGACGTGTCGATGGTTTGAGGAACGCGGCTCCGCAGCTTGCGGGGCGTGCAAATACATGATCACCGATCAGCCGGCCTTTCACGTCAGCGAATAAGACACGACTGGAGAGGCGGGTGCGCCTCTCCTTACTTACGACAGGGCATGCGCGTTTCGCTTGAAGCCAACGACAGCCCGTGCGAATTTTCCGGCAGGAATGCCTTGAGGATCCGCGCCATGCCCCGCCGCCTGAACCTGCCAGACACCGCGTCGATCGCCCATTCTACTGACGGCGGGCGATTGCATGCGCCCTCAGCCGCACGCAACACGCAAGCCATCCGCGAATTGGTCAAGGCGCACGCGCCTGAACATGGCAAAGCACTCGAAATTGCGTCGGGCACAGGACAGCATGTCGTTGCATTGGCGCACGCTCTACCTGGGGTCGATTGGCAACCCACTGATATTGATGATGCTCGCCGCGCGTCGGTCGATGCCTGGGCGCAAGAGGCCGGGTTGGCGAACATCGCGCCAGCAGCCGAACTTGATGCCACTACACCGGGATGGGCAACGGCTCATCCCGACCGGGATCTGATCCTAGTGGTCAACCTTTTGCACCTGATCTCGGAATCTGAAGCCAGGGTGCTGCTCCACGAGGCGGCGCAAGCCCTCGCGCCGGGCGGCCGTTTCATCCTTTACGGCCCCTTCTTGCGCGACGGAGAGGCGACATCAGAAGGCGACGCCGGCTTTCACACCAGCTTGCAGGCACAAGACCCGGACATAGGCTATAAGAGCGATTGGGATGTCATCGACTGGCTACACGCAGGTTTTCTTGAACTGGTTGAGGTGGTTGAAATGCCTGCCAACAACCTCGCCTTTGTCGCACGCCGGTCGGAATAGACGCAAAGCTTACGCTTGGCTTGATCCCGATCAAGGCCGGAGGCATTTCATCGTGATCAATCAGGGGCAACCTGAGTAAACCTGATCACAAGGACGCCCGAAATGACTTGGACCGATAAGATTGAATCCACACGTAACCAGTTGCGCACCCTCAACAAAGCGATTCCTGAAGCCTCCAAAGGGTTCGCCACGCTATCAAAAAGCGTCAAGGAAAGCGGTGTTCTGGAATTCAAACATAAGGAATACGTTGCTCTCGGTATCGCCGTGGCCACACGCTGCGAAGCTTGCATCGCCTTTCATGTCGACGCCTTGGTGCGCGCCGGTGCAACCCGCGAAGAGGTCTCCGACGTCCTGGCGATGTGCATTCAGATGGGCGGCGGCCCAGCGCTGATGTATGCTGGCAAGGCGCTTGAGTGTTACGACGAACTCGCAGGTTGAAGCCAAGGCTAGTGACCGCTAATTCCGCTCTCGGGGGTTGAAAGCCTGTGCTGTCACCGGGCAGACTGCTCGTAGAACCGTACAACTCCGGAGAGACACATGCCTCACCCCAGCCGCCGTGTCTTCGGGCTTTCGCTGTCTGCCTTCGCGCTTACAGGCTGCGGCGGCGGGCAGACCACAACGATCAACACGCAAGCAACCGCAGGGCGACCCGGCGCCCTGTCTGCCCCTTCGGTGATCCGCCCGAATTTCGGCGATAGTCATCCGATTGATTTCAAAGGGCGTCACCCTGCGCGCTATCCCGTTCACGGAATCGATGCGGCGCGATTTCAAGCTTCCTCCAATTGGAAGGCAGCGCGGGCCAGTGGGGTGAATTTCGCTTGGATAAAGGCCACCGAAGGTGGCGATCTTCTTGACCCGATGTTTCACGAACATTGGCGCGGTGCCAGCCACGCCGGGATCCCCACAGGGGCTTATCATTTCTTTTATTTCTGCACCTCAGCAGAGACGCAGGCCCGTTGGTTCATAAAAAACGTGCGCAAAAGGTCAGGCATGCTCCCGCCGGTGCTCGACATGGAATGGAATCCGTTTTCCCCGACCTGCACCAAACGTCCTCCCGACGATCTGGTCCGGCGCGAAGCGCGCATCTTCCTTGCCGCGCTCGAGGCGCATTACGGCCAGCGCCCGGTGGTTTACACCACGCCGGAATTCTTCAAGGACAACGATCTTGGCCGTTTGCGCAGCGTTGAATTCTGGCTTCGCAGCACCGCCAAAAGCCCAGCCGAAGCCTATCCCGGCCAGCGTTGGCGCTTCTGGCAATATTCCGGCACCGGAATCGTGCCCGGCTTTGAAGGTGATACCGATCTCAACCTGTTCAACGGCTCCGCCACCGATTGGGCCGCCTGGCTGGCTGCACGGCGGGTGTGACCACGCGAGCCGGGCCGAAGCCCGGCCGGCCTACTTACCCATCCACCCGGATATTGGCATTGGACGGATCATATGGGCTGTCTTCCACGATCTCGGCATCCCATAGTTGGTCAAGCATCTTCACCTTCACCTTCTGCCCTATTGTCGCCAATTCCGGCGCGACATAGCCCATACCGATGGATTTTCCAAACACCACCGAATAGCCACCCGAAGTGAGCCGCCCGACCTTGCGGTCGCCATCATAAAGTGCCTCGCGACCCCAAGGATCGGTGTCGTCCGGCCCATCGATCAGCAGGGTGACACATTTGCTGCGGATGCCCTTTTCCTGCATCTCCGCCTTGCCATGAAAATCCTTGGAAAGATCGATAAACCGCGGCAGATCGGCCTCCAACGGCGTTGCATCCCGGCCCAGTTCGGTGCCAAAGGCGCGATAGCTCTTCTCCTGCCTGAGCCAGTTCTGTGCACGTGCGCCGACCAGCTTCATGCCGTGCTTTTCGCCCGCCCCTAGCAGCAGATCCCAAAGGTAATTCTGCATCTCGATCGGATGATGCAGCTCCCAGCCCAACTCACCGGTATAGGCCACACGGATCGCATTGATCGGGCACATGCCAAGCTCGATCTTGCGCGCGGTGAGCCAGGGAAACCTCTTGTTCGAGAGCACACTCGCAGGGTCGGCATCTTTGATAACCTCGCGCAATACATCGCGCGATTTTGGCCCTGCAATGGCAAAGACCCCCCATTGCGTCGTCACGTCCTGAATCTCGATATAGCCGAATTCATCGGCCTTGTCCGCCGCTGCCTTGCGCAGGAAATCGGCGTCATATTCACTCCAGGCCCCGGCGCTGACCAGATAGTAGTCATTCTCGCCATTGCGTACGATGGTGTATTCGGTGCGTGTGGTACCGGCCCCGGTCAGCGCATAGGTCAGGTTGATCCGGCCTACTTTCGGCAGCTTGTTGCAGGTGAACCAATCGAGGAACTGGGTCGCGCCCGGCCCTTTCACCACATGTTTGGTAAAGGCCGTCGCGTCAATCAGCCCGACGCCGTTACGGATCGCCTCAGCTTCGGCCTTGGCATATTGCCACCATCCACCACGCCGGAAACTGCGCGCGTCATGATCGAAACTGTCGGGGGCATCCAAGGGACCATAATAGTTGGGTCGCTCCCAGCCGTTGACGAAGCCAAACTGCGCGCCCAGCGCCTTTTGCCGGTCATAGGCCGGTGCTGTGCGCAACGGGCGGCATGCCGGGCGCTCTTCGTCCGGGTAATGCATGATATAGACGTGATCGTAGCATTCCTCGTTCTTGCGCGCGGCAAATTCGGTGGTCATCCAGTTCTGCGAATAGCGTTTCGGATCGAGGCTCGCCATGTCGATCTCGGCCTCGCCATCGACCATCAGCTGCGCAAGGTAATAGCCGGTGCCGCCTGCCGCTGTGATACCAAACGAAAACCCTTCCGCCAGCCACATGTTGTGCAGCCCCGGCGCAGGCCCGACCAGCGGGTTTCCATCAGGGGTATAGCAGATCGGACCGTTGAAATCATCCTTGAGCCCGCTTTCCTCGCACGTCGGAATGCGGTGAATCATTGCCAGATATTGTTCCTCGATCCGCTCCAGATCGAGCTGAAACAGGTCGGCGCGGAAACTGTCGGGCACGCCATATTCAAACCGCGCCGGCGCACCCTTCTCATAGACGCCCAGGATCCATCCGCCCCGCTCTTCGCGCACGTAAGATTGCGCATCGGCATCGCGCACCACCGGATGCTCTGCGCCGCCATTCTTGCGATACTCGACCAGCGCCGGGTCTTGATCCATCACGATGAATTGATGCTCGACCGGGATCGCGGGCATCTTGATACCCAGCATCTTTGCCGTGCGCTGTGCGTGGTTTCCGCTGGCTGTGACGACATGCTCGGCGGTGATCACCACCTGCTCGTCGCTGGGCACCAGGTTGCCACCTTTCTCTACCATCTTAGTAGCGGTCACTTCCCAAGCCGCACCGTTCCAGTGGAACGCATCAGCCTGCCATTTGCGCTCGATCATCACGCCACGCTGGCGTGCACCTTTGGCCATCGCCATCGTCACATCGGCGGGGTTAATATAGCCATCAGTGTTGTGATACAGCGCACCTTTCAGATCATCGGTGCGAATGAGCGGCCATTTCTGCTTGATTTCGTCGGGCGTCAACCAGACATAAGGCACACCGCAGGTTTCTGCGGTCGAGGCATAGAGCATGAATTCGTCCATGCGTTCCTGGGTCTGGGCCATACGCAGGTTGCCGACCACGGCAAACCCGGCGTTCAGGCCGGTTTCCGCCTCGAGTGACTTGTAAAATTCGACCGAGTATTTGTGGATATGCGTGGTCGCAAAGGACATATTGAAAAGCGGCAACAGACCCGCCGCGTGCCAAGTCGAGCCAGATGTCAGTTCATCACGCTCCAGCAACATCACATCATTCCAGCCGGCGCGGGCCAGATGATAGGCAATAGACGTGCCAACGGCACCGCCGCCAACGACCAGAGCTTTGACTTGGGTTTTCATGGGCCACAACCTTCCGGGCAAGTGCATTCCCCTCCGGTTTTAGCGCACGCGAAAATTTCCGCACAGCCCAGCCGACACTTGGAGGTGCGAATCCGACGCGCAGTGCCAAGATCGGCACCGCGCACCGCATTCAACTCTACGTTTGAGGCTCAGATCTATTGATCAGCCTTGCAGAACTTGCCGGCACCACAACCGCTGCTTTTGTTCCGGGTCTTGCCAGTGGACATACGGGTGACCTTCACGGTCTGATCGCTATCGACTTCGGCGGCGTCAGCCAAGAGGCGTTGCCGCTCTTTACGTACAGCGTCAGCGTTCTTGTTGCACGCGACTTTGCCGTTGTCATGGCGCACCAAACAAGCCCCCGGCGGCAGCCCGCGATCCAGTTCCATCAGGCGCGCAGCCTGTTGTGCTGGTCCATCACCCTTTTGCCTGGCCACCTTCTGAGTATGCTTGAAATAAACCACCTGTTCGGTCGAGAGTTCATTCGGCATTTTCACTGTCGTAAACGCCTTGCTGCTGGAGTAATCCACCTCACCATCCGTCATGGCAAAATCGGTTTCCGCATCGTCCGGGCTTTCAACCTCCCCGCGTCGTTGCGCGGGTGCAATGCCGCCCATTAGCTCCTCGCGCAGGCCGTCGTTCATCTCACCCTTGGGCGTGACGCGCTCTGCTTCAGGGCGCTCCACCATCATCGCCTTAATGCGCTGATACTCGCCCTCCGAAGGCTTACCCGCGATCAGATCACGGATTTCCTTGCGAAAGCCCATATCTATCAACTGACCCAGATCGGGTATCGTTCCGGACGAAATGTCATAGTTTCCATCGGCATATTGGTTGAACAAAAGCATTGCCGCATTGCTGCTTGCCACCTTGAAATCGGCCGCCCTCTCTCTCAACTCGTTGAACAGGTTGCGCTGGCGCATCATTTGAACGGCGATTTGCTGATGGTCTGTCGTCTCGGGAAGAATAACGTCATTTCCGACCATCGCCATTGGCGTTTTGAGCATGCTGTTAATTCCGTCCCAATCAACGGCATTGAGAATTTCGAGCGTCGATTCAAGCGGCGCATTGGCGTGAACCGCGACAATGACCTCCTGATTGAAGCCGACCGTGCCGACCAGACGGCGGAAATGGGCACGATCGAACCCGCCAAGTTTACTGTTTCCATCGTTGTCTTGCAAAACCGCCATCGGGCCGGAAGTTTGTTGTGGCAATTCCACAAAGCCCACTCCGCCGACCACCTGATAACCACGCACCGAATGGTGACTGACCGAGCTCATAGCGCCCATGGCCATTCCAATCATGCCGCTGATCGAGTTTTCCTTAATCGCCTCCTTGGTCCGCAGAGAAACAAGCACTGCCTCATCGCCGCGTTCATATACCCACGAGACCGCGTCCTGAGCGAGCGCCTTTCTGTGTGCTTTCTCCGATTTGATGCTTTCCGCGACCGAGACGGCCGTGCCGTTCTTGGCCATCTCCTCATAGTAGGTGACGCTGTCGGGCATGATTGCCGTGTTTATGTCTTCGGAGTATTTACGACGGGTCCAGCCTTCCGGCGCTTCGGGCAAAAAGGCGATGCCACCAGAGCGCCAGTCGCTCTGGCGTTGTTGTTCACGCTCTTCGGCACGCTTGGCGGCTTTTGCCCCTAGAAACCGCGCCTCGTAGGTATCTACATACTGTTGAACCGACATCTGGCCGAGCGAAAGACCCGACTTGGCCGATTGCTGCTGATAGTCAACGCCAACCCCGACAAGACCCAGCACCCCGACAAATCCGACAGCATAGAAATTCATTGCACTACTCCGTTTCACACTCGCTCACCTTGCTACATTGGTGGCTGCGCTGACTGCTTCCTGCCCGTTGCCCGCATTATTTCTGTCTCGGGCTTGTGGCTATCGTTCCCGCAATTCTTCGCAGGATTGTGGCACTAATTTGGACGCCAGCGGGCTATTGTGGGTCCGTAATCCAGTCGTTCAGATCGTGCCTGCCAGTGAGGTCCAGCTTCTCGGGCCAGGTTTCCGGAAGGTGATGCAGTACCAGCCCAAGTTCACCATCGATCGCCGGGCTGTCCTCGGGCAGCTGCGCCTTCAATGCGACACCGTCGATCCGGGCCAACAGGTTTTCCACGTCGATCTGCGGTGCATTCGAAATGACATCAATGGTCAGTTCATGCCCGATCCGTGCGATATAGCGATCATAGCCAATACCCGCACCGTCCGGTCCCTCGACCAAGCGCCGTTCAAAGGCGAGCCCCTGAACAATCGCAACAATGCTGCCGTCGTAAAGCCCTGCGATCTTCGCCGCCCAATCCGCCGAAGTATAAGCACTTTTTTCAAGCCAAGGCGGCATCTTCATCGCGCCACGCATGAGCCCGATGGCAATCCGGTCATTGCCATTCACATAGACGGCGACGGCGCCATTGATACCTACCTTGTCGTAGAGCATGAATTGCTCAAGATCTTCACCCATGGCCAGCCGCGCCTCGATCCCGTTACCGCGCGCGTCCGCAGTGATCTTTTCGCCATCAGAAGGTAAATAGGCGCGCTTGTGCCACCCCGGCATGCTCTTGGGCAAATGACTTGATAATGCTTGACGCCCCAATGCATCAACTCTGTCGCCGCCGCCAAAGACTTTACCAAATCCGCCGAAGCTCAACGCCATCACCAGCAGCAACTGGAATGCAAAAAACAGGATCCATAACACCAGAATGCTGGTACTCCCGCGCGCTGCACCTATCGGATTAAACATTCCCAGCATTTGAACCGCCCCGCAAACCTGTCTCTTGTTGTTGACAGTTTCTCTGCTGCGCTGGGCAGATTTGTGAGCGCAATCGGGCAATTTTCCGGCATTTTTTCGCAGATCCCGACAAGAGCCCTAAACCAAATGCGTTTTACCAGCATTCAGGACACCTTCGATGGTGCGACGCGCAGCTATCTCTGCCGAATCCCGCCGGTTTGCGGTTCGCTCTATTGCCCGAGCGCAACACCTTCACGGCGCGGATCGGCTCCGCCAGTGAGAGCCCCCCCAGCAGCGTCACGGCTGCCGATACCAATCGCATGCAGGCCCGAGTTCAACCCCCGCAGATTGACCTCAAATCCCATCTCGGCCAGCGGGGCCTGCAAGCGCGTTGCCGCCGTTGCTTCCTCAATCTCGTAGGTGCCAAAGCGATTGACCAGATGCGGCAGGCTCACCGCAGCCTGCACATTCATCCCCCAATCGAGATGCGCAATGATGGTCTTGGCAACGTAGCCAATGATACGGCTGCCCCCCGGAGAACCCAGAACCAGCACAGGCTTGCCATCTTTCAGCACAATTGTTGGCGCCATCGAAGAGCGCGGCCGCTTGCCGGGTGCAACCCGGTTGGCCACAGGCACGCCGTTTTGATGCGAGCGAAAGGAAAAATCTGTCAGCTCATTGTTAAGTAGAAAGCCCCGCACCATCAGCCGCGAGCCAAACGCGTTTTCAATCGTTGTGGTCATCGACAACGCGTTGCCCTCGCGGTCGACAATCGAGATATGCGAGGTCGAAGGAAATTCGATGGCATCGTCATCGGCAAAATGCAGCGCGTGATCGAATTCGGGCGTGCCCGGTGCAACCTCGCCCAGCGCCTGGCCCGTTTCAAGCAACGCCCCGCGCTGTTGCAAATACCCAGCGTCCAGCATCCCCTTGATCGGCACCGGCACATAGTCACTGTCGGCGATGTAGCGACCACGATCGGCAAAGGCCAGACGGCTGGCATCACCGATCAACCGCCACGCCTCTGTGCTGTCGGGGCCCAGCGCTGCCAGGTCATACCCCTCCAGCATCCCCAGGGATTGTCCCACACTTATCCCGCCCGACGAGGGCGGCCCCATACCGCAAACGTCATGCAGGCGATATCGCACGCAAACGGCGGCCCGCTCACGCACCTGATAGAGGCTCATGTCAATCTCGCTTAGCAGGCCGGGATTCTGTTCGACACCACGCACCTTTGCAACGATATCCTTGGCAATCTTACCGCTGTAAAACTGCCCCGTGCCCTGCCCGGCCAGCGCCCGCAGCGTTTCTGCATACTCAGGGTTCTTGAGGATCTGCCCCTCTTCCAGAGGGAAACCACCGGGAAGGAAATAATCCCGCGTCGCCTGATCGACCGACAGCCGTTCGCCGTCCGCCTCAACCATCGCAGCCAGCCGGGCAGAGACCTCAAAGCCCTCATCGGCCAGACGGATCGCATCACTGTAGAGCCCAGCCCATTCCTTGCGACCCCACTTTGCGTGCGCGGTTTGCAGCAAGGCTGGTGTGCCCGGAACGCCAACAGATCTCCCCCCCACCACCGCATCAAAAAACTTCAGCGGCTGGCCGACATCATCAAGAAAAAGCTTCGGCCCCGAGGCGAGTGGTGCGGTTTCACGCCCATCCAGCGTGGTGATCGCGCCGTTTTTCGCATCATACCAGATCAGGAAGGCGCCGCCGCCAAGGCCCGAACTTTGCGGCTCAACCAGTCCCAGCACCGCCTGCACGGCAACCATTGCATCCGCCGCACTGCCGCCGTCCGCCAAAACCCTGGCCCCCGCCGCCACCGCATGTGGGTTGGCCGCGGCGATCATCCACTCCTGCGCGACAACCGGGCGCCCTTCTGCTTTGGCCGCCTGTGCCTCCCGTATTGCCTCCGTGGCTGCATCCATGCTCAAGGCCGTCGGAGCTTCGGGCGCAACGCTGTCGGCGGCGTCCTGCGCCACTGTCACACCCGTCGTCAAACAGATGGCAACCGCCAGGATTGTCTTATGCAGCCACGCCATGTCGCCTCTCCTTGTCGGGCTCGACACCCCGCCCGACTTGCGGTTCATTCAAATTCCCGGTTACGATCGTTCCCTACGCACCAAACCGGTAGAGATTGTCTATAAAAGTCAAACCGCTTTACTATTCGCTGACCTGCGTCACCCTTTGTTCGAGTTCTGACTCTACACTACCTCAAGGATGGGGCTTTCGCCCCTTCAGCCACAACCTGGTACCGCCCAAGGGGCTTTGCGTTTACAGCATAGACGGCAAGACCTGATCTGGCGGGCGATGACCGTCATGGAACGTCTTAATGTTGATGATCACCTTCTCACCCATTTCGACACGCCCCTCATAGGTAGCGCTGCCCATATGCGGGCTCAGAACCACATTGGGCATTTCGCGCAGTTTGGCATTGATCTCAGCGCCATGTTCAAACACATCAAGACCCGCACCGCCGATTTCACCGGCTTCCAGCTGCCTCACCAGAGCGTTTTCATCAATCACCTCGCCACGTGAAGTATTGACGATCACGGCATCAGGCTTGAGCAATTTCAAGCGCCGCGCATTCATTAGATGGAAAGTCGAAGGAGTATGGGGGCAACAAATGCTGATCAGGTCCATCCGCGCCACCATCTGATCCAGACTCTCCCACCAGGTCGCTTCATACTTGGCTTCAATCTCGTCACGCAGCTTTCGCCGATTATGATAATGGATCTGCATACCGAACGCCTGCGCGCGCCGCGCTACCGCCTGCCCGATCTGCCCCATGCCCAGAATCCCCAGCCGCTTGCCATGCACCCGCGTGCCCAGAAGCGCTGTGGGCGCCCAACCGGCCCAATTTCCTGCCTTCATGCGCGCCAACCCCTCGGGAATGCGCCGCGTTACCGCCAGCATCAAAGCCATCGCCATATCAGCAGTATCATCGGCCGACACGCCGGGCGTGTTGGACACCAAAACGCCCCGCTGTCGTGCCGTCTCGACGTCGATGTGGTCCACACCCGAACCATAATTCGCGATCAGTCTCAGCTGTGTGCCCGCATGCGCCAGCAAGCCCGCATCGATCTGGTCGGTGATCGTGGGTACCAAGACATCCGCTGTTTTCACCGCATGCATCAGCTCTGATTTGCTCATCGGCGAGTCGTCATCGCGCAACCTGACGTCGAATAACTCTTTCAATCGAGTCTCGACAACGTCAGGCAAGCGTCGCGTAACAACAACACTCAGGCGTTTCGTGGGCATGCGGTCCCTCCATAGCTTCCATCAGGCTTATCTTGCTGGCAAAGTGACGGATAGTCGGGCGAGGCACAAGAACCTCGTGCAAATTCATTCAGGCAGTTGAGGCAGGACGCGGTGAAAAGCTTCCTTTCGTTCCTATTTTTGGTGCTTTCCCTGACGCAGAGCGTGGCTGCGGCAGATCGTGGCAGCGTGACCAACCTGCCGATCCCGCGCTATGTCTCGATCAAGACCGACGAAGTCAACGTGCGGCGCGGTCCCTCGCTCACTCATCGCATCGACTGGGTGTTCCAGCGCAAGGGCATGCCCCTCGAGGTGACTGCCGAGTATGGCCATTGGCGCCGAGTACGCGACCGTGACGGTGCGGGAGGATGGGTGCATTATTCGCTCCTCTCCGGTGTACGCACGGTGATCTCCGAAAGTGATATGCTCGAACTGCATCTGGGGCCGGACGAAAGCACGCCAATCGCTGCCCGGCTTGAATTGGGCGTGGTCGCGCGCCTTGGCGAATGCAACGCTGACTGGTGTCGCCTGACCGCTGGCGGCTATCGCGGCTGGGCCCGCAAATCACTGCTTTGGGGCGTGAACCCCGACGAGATCCGCGACTAGGATAAGCTTGCGCACAGCCAAGTCCAAAAAGCCACAACAGCCAGAGATTGGAAGTGCGTACGGTCAAACCGGCGTCTCCCCCCTTTTCGCCGCGTCACTTCGCGGCTAACCTCGGGAGCATATAACAAATCATATAACGAATTTCACATGACCCGCTTTATTTTCAGCTTCTTTGTTGCCGTCTGCCTCAACATTACTCCCCTCACCGCCCAATCACCGACACAGCCCAGCGGCACGATTGACGTCGAAGACAGCCGCACCAAGGACGCCGCAATCGCAGTGCGCATTCGTAGCATCCTTGCCGAATTGGGCGGTTACAGTGATGTTACTGTCACCGTCAGTTCCGGCATCGTGACTCTGCGCGGAACGACAATTGACGGCCCTACCGCCGCCCGGCTCAACGAAATCGCCGGGCGTGTCGCCGGTGTCGTCGCGATAGAAAACAAGGTGGTTGAGACGACTGACGTCGTTAGACGTCTGAACCCCGCATTCGAACGGTTCTGGGTTCGTTTGAAGCAATTCACCGCCTATCTACCGCTGCTCGCAATCGCGGTATTGGCTTTTTCTCTCGTCGTGTTGTTTGGGTTTTTCGTGGCCCGCAGACGTCAGCCTTGGGACAAGATTGCGCCCAATGCCTTCATCGCTGATATCTATCGTCAATTAATACGCCTCGCCGCGCTCGTGGCAGGCCTGGTGGTGGCGCTCGACATTCTTGGCGCAACCGCCCTTCTTTCAACCATCCTTGGCGCTGCCGGGATCATCGGTCTGGCCATCGGCTTTGCCGTGCGCGACACAGTCGAGAATTTCATCGCTTCTATCATGCTTTCTATCCGGCAACCTTTCCGCCCCAACGATTCGATCGAGATCGGCGGCGATGAAGGCAAGGTGATCCGCCTGACCTCGCGTGCGACGATCATGATCAATTGGGACGGCAACCATGTGCGCATTCCCAATTCCACAGTATTCAAAAGCCGCATCCTGAACTATTCGCGCAATGCCGAGCGTCGCTTTACCTTCGACATTTCCGTGGCTTATGGCACTGATCTGGCTCTCGCACTTCAACTGGCACATGACACCGTCGCAGCATTGCCTTTCGTTCTGGACAGCCCGGCAGTGAACACCTGGATCGTTGAGCTCGCTGGCAGCGATATCGAACTGAGTATCGTTGGCTGGATCAACCAAAGGGAAACCTCAATTCTCACCGCACGCTCCGAAGCAATCCGTCAAACTCTGCTTGCATTCGAGCATGCTGGCATCGAAATGCCCGAACCCACCTATCGCGTGCTCACCGGTTCTATCGGCGAAGCGCCACAAGAAAAACCGGCCCAACCTGCGTCGGTTCAGGCACCAAACGTCGCCTCTGACCCTGGATCGGTGCTCAATGTCGAGGCCACCGAAGAACAGGAACTCGAACAGATTGTGGCGGAGGAACGCCTGGCTACGAAAGAAGATGATCTGCTGAACCGCGAGGGAGCCGTATCGGAATGAAAAATTTTCTATCTGAGGTCTTGCAAGCCGCCGCATCCTTGCTTAATTAGCGCCTCACCGTTGGGGTGTAGCCAAGTGGTAAGGCAACGCTTTTTGGTAGCGTGTACCGTAGGTTCGAATCCTACCACCCCAGCCAGCCACTTCCGTCCGAACTTTGCATGAGTGCCCCGCGGCGGGCTTCCTCCGAAATGCCCCGGTTAGTGCCCCGGTCCCGCGAACGCTCCGGAGAGGCCCCCGAAGCGCCGAAAGAGACGCCCCGGGGGTGCCGAGGGTGCCGGGATCGATCGGTCGCGACAGGACCATCCCACGGGGCTCTCAGAGGTAGTCGAAGTCGATCCCGTAGGCCCCGCGCTCCCAATCATCGTGCTTGTTGTCCGCCGCTGACCCGGTAATCCCCCCATTTTTAATGGGGTCCAGCCGTAGAATTCAGGCGGCTGCTTTCAGTTTCATAGCGGGTGTAATGCCGCCAATGCCCATGTTGGGTCGCTCGTAGTTGTAAGTCCAGAGCCATTCCGTCGCCTGATCCTGTGCCTCCTCGATGGTTTCAAAGATGTATTGGCTCAACCATTCGCCGCGAACGGTGCGGTTGTAACGCTCGATGTAGGCGTTCTGCTGGGGCTTGCCGGGCTGGATGTGTTCCAGCCTGACGCCCTGTTTCTCGGCCCATTCCATCAACCGTCCACTGATGTATTCGGGGCCATTATCAACGCGAATGGTGTTTGGCTTCCCGCGCCATTCGATGATCTGGTTTAGGCTGCGAACGACGCGCTCGGCTGGCAACGAGAAGTCAACTTCTATGCACAGACCTTCGCGATTGAAGTCATCAAGCACATTTAATGTCCGGATCGATCGGCCGTCTGCCAACTGATCCGCCATAAAATCCATCGACCACGTGTCGTTTGGCAGGTCTGGGACCGCCAGCGGCTCAGGTTTATCACGCTTCAGCCGCTTCTTGGGTTTGATCCGCAGGTTCAGCTCCAGTTCGCAGTAGATCCGATACACCCGTTTGTGGTTCCAACCATAGCCTTGAACGTTGCGCAGATACAGAAAGCACAAGCCAAAGCCCCAGGAACGCTTGTTTGCCGTCAGGCGTTCAAGCCAGTCTGCAATCTCTTCGTTCTCATCGTTCAGCACAGGCCTATAACGATAACAGGTCTCGCTGATCTCAAAAGCACGACAGGCCAACGCAATGCTGACCCCATGCCGTGCGACCGCATTCATGGCCATCTCTCGTCGCAGAGACGGCCTTAACGCTTTTTTCCTAAGGCTTCCTTCAGCAGATCATTCTGCATACTCATCTCAGCATACATCTTCTTGAGACGCCGGTTCTGTTCCGCCATGTCCTTCATCTCTGTGATGAGGGAGGCATCCATGCCGCCAAATTTAGCCCGCCATTTGTAAAAACTGGCGCTGCTCATCCCGTGCTCGCGACACAGCTCAGACACGGGCACACCACCCTCTGCCTGCTTCAAGATGCCCATGATCTGTGCGTCGCTATATCGTGCTGTCTTCATCGTAAATCTCCTCAGATATCTTGCCGAGAAAATTCTACTTTTGAACACCACTAATTTTAGGGGGGATTACCCTTTGAACAAATACAGATGACCCAAGCGGCATGAAACCTAACCAAAATGCATCTTAGCTAAGCCGCAAGCCTGTCCGAAAAAGCAGGACCACTTCACTACATCACGGTGAGGGATTTCGCGGGGGGCAGGTCACGCATAACCCTGTCGGTCAATGGATGCATTGTGTAAAACTACTTGGCAGCGCCTCTCGGCGCGCGACCTCGATCGTCAGGTTACAGAGAACCAAATCCGCGCCGCGATCCTAAACGGCTTCACTGCTCTTGGCATACCCCGTACCGAGGCCATGGGTTTAATCCGTCCGGGGTAAGGGGAAGCCCGTCCTCAAGCGGGTTTGTGCAACAAAGCCTTCTCGAAATACCGATCTCGCTGGTTCGTACCTGTAAAGGTCACGTCAAGGGCTTGCTCTGGCAAGTCCATTGGTACGGTAAACCAAAATGTAGTTCCCCGTTCTGGAGAACTGTCAAAGTCGATCGCACCGCCAGAATCTTCAACGATGCGTTTCACGATACTTAGTCCCAAGCCGGTGCCTCCCCTACTGCGCGTCGCCGAGTTTTCTGCTTGCAAGAATGGCTCAAAAAGTTGGTTGCGAAATTCCTCAGGAATACTTGGACCCTGATTTTTTATTGATACCTTTATATGCCGGTGGACTTCCTCAATATTTACTTCGATCATACTCCCTGGATCGGCAAATTTCGCGGCATTTGACAACAGGTTCGTCATCACTTGGTTGAACCGTTTGGGTTCGGTGACTCCAGTAAGGGTTCGATCCTTGCACTCAATACTGCACTGCACATCAAATTTCTCTGCATAGGTCTCATTGACCATGACCGCTTGCTCGACCAGCTGAAGAATTTGAACCTTTCTTAAATCGAATTGAATCGCTCCAGAAGAAAATTTCTCGAAATCCAAAATGTCGCTAATGAGTTCATTGAGTTGGCGACCGTTTTTCTGTGCAATATCAATAAGGCGCAACGCCAGATCCGAAAAATTGTCAGACTTACTCGCACCCAGCAGGCCGAGCGCCCCAAGGATTGATGTCAAGGGTGTTCGCAATTCATGGCTAATTGTGGCCACGAATTCACTCTTCAGTTCCGCAAGTCGGTGCTGCTCGGTAACATCAACGATTTGTGATATGGCATGGTCTGGCTGCCCGTCCGGCTTGTAGAAAAGTGAGACACTTAACAGCCCCCAAACGATCGCACCATCTTTCCGGATATATCGTTTTTCCATTGAGTAGGATGGGATCTTGCCGCCAACCAATTCATTGAGAAACTCGAGATCTGCATTTAGGTCATCGGGATGCGTTAGAGACTGAAAATCACTCTTGAGAAGTTGCGATTGCGGGTACCCCAGAAATTCACAAAGTGCTGAATTGACTCTTAAAAATGAACCGTCCAGACCAACGAGCGCCATACCGATCGAGGCATTCTCAAATGCTGACTGGAACTGTCCGTGGAAGCGCTGATTGTTGATTTCAACATTCTTGCTATCGGTCACATCAGTCGCCGCCCCTGTAACTTTTATAACCTCTCCCAAATGGTCTCGTTCAGCGATCGAAATTGTAAAGCGCATCCAACGCCATTTCTTGCTAGCCTTACTCAAATACCGAAAATCGTAGTTTGCCAGGCCGCTCTCACTTGTTTGGCAACTGTAGAACGAAGCGAGAGCAGCGTCGAGGTCGTCGGGATGGACACGGGAACGCCACTCTTGCAGGAGTTCAGCAGAGTCTTCTTCACCTATTTCCATCAACTCGCGCCACATTCGCGAAACTATGACTTCACTGGTCTTAAGGCAGAATTCGAATGTACCTATCCGGACGCCTCGCAGTAAATTTTCGGACAAATGCAAGTCTTCCAGTAGTTTCTTCTCAACCTCCAATTCATCAGAAATATCTCTGAAGACCACTGAGACAATTTTCTGATTTTCGTCATCACTTGACAGGGTAATGTGAAGGGAGAGCGTAATCGAACGGCCCGATATATGCCTGCCCATGATGCTCCGTATGGAACCATCTTTCGCTGGCGACTCCACAAGGGCAAGCAAACTGGAGATGGGTGTGTCAGGCAAGAGGCCTTCAATATCCCTCCCTGCAATTTGCGCAGGCTCCAATCCAAAAATTCGTGCTGCTGCGCCTGTGCTGAATGCGACCTTTCCATCTTGCTGGAGTATCATCATAGCGATGCCGCTATTGAGGAAGATTTGCGCGAAACGAATATCCCCTAACTGGAGAGGGTGCTCGTGCTCGGTCATAATCAGTGTCTGCTCCATCCTTGGTTTGGCGCGATTTCAAAAGCCCCATACAACTTAATCTTTAAGGCATTTTCACCTAGAAGTCTCTAGATTGTGTAGTCGGCTAGGAAAAAACGATATCGAAGGTGCGACAGACGCCCGCCATCAGACAGAAACACCCCCAATTTGCGACAGATGCCCCAACACCTCGGAAAGCCCCTCACCGGACTTCAGAGAGCAGAAAAGGGTTGGCAGCGCAGGCCTCATTCGTGCGCTATCGCGGACCATCACATCAAGCGATGCACCCACATGGGGCGCCAAATCGGTCTTGTTGATCACCAGGATATCGGACTTTGTAATCGCAGGGCCGCCTTTGCGCGGGATTTCCTCGCCTGCAGCGACGTCGATCACGTAGAGGGTCACATCTGCCAGTTCAGGGCTGAAGGTCGCGGACAGATTGTCGCCGCCACTTTCAATAAACACGATCTCAAGCTCCGGATGCCGCGACACCATTTCCGCCACCGCAGCCAGATTAATTGATGCGTCTTCGCGGATTGCGGTATGGGGGCAGCCGCCGGTCTCTACGCCAATGATGCGGTCCTGCGGCAAAACCTGCATGCGCATCAGCGCTTCGGCGTCTTCCTGAGTATAGATGTCGTTGGTGATCACGGCGATCGACAACTTGTCGCGCAGGGCTTTGCACAGGGCCGCGGTAAGCGTTGTTTTGCCCGCCCCGACGGGGCCGCCGATGCCCACTCGGAGTGGGCCGTTTCTACCTGTCATGTGCGAAAAATCCTCGAATACTGGGTTTCGTGTTTCATGGATGCGATGTCGCTTAGGAAAGCGGTGGAGGAGAGATCCTCCAATGAACCATCCATGGCCCTGTCAGCAACGTCGATGCATGTCGCGGCGAGGGTCTTGATCACGATCTGCCCGTCGGTCTGGCCCAAGGGGATAAGCCGCATTCCCGCTGCAGCCAGATTTGAAATGAAGGCATGCAGGAAGACCTGCAACGTCTGATCAAGGGGTAAGCCGTGCTCCCGCGCGGCGTGTCCGATGGCGACCGGATAGGCCATCGCGGGCATGTCGCCCCCCCAGACATCACGGGTGGCGCGACAGAAGGCCTCGCCTTGCAGGACCGTCTCTCGCAAACGTTCTGCGGAGGGGGCGAAGGCGCGGGCAATGGCATCAACCTCGGTGGCGTCCTCAGCCCGGTACGAGGCACATAGGAACAAGGCGTCGGACTGGCACGCGCCGTGCCGCAGGACGGTTTCCAACCATGCCTTCAGCGTTTCGCGGTCCGTGACCTGCCGCGCATCGACAGCCCATTCCAACCCGTGACTATAGGAAAATGCCCCAACCGGATAAGAGGGAGAGAGCCATTGGACCAGTGTGAGAAGCTGATCAGTGTGCATGATCGTGAACGTGGCCATGGTCGTGGCCATGCGTGCGCCCATGACCATAAGCACCGCCCTCGGGTCGGAAGGGTGCTTTGATTTCGCGAACCTCGGCACCGATCAGTTTGAGCATGTTGCGGATCACATGATCGCGCTGGATCAACAGTCGGTCAGCCTCGATTTGACAGGGGGTGTGACGGTTGCCCACATGCCACGCAATCCGGACCAGATCGGTGCCCGTGACCTCCAGCAGATATTCATCCGCCGCGACAACCTCAACAAGGCGACCATCCTCCAGTTCAAACGCGTCGCCGTGATCCAGTGAGGTCGTATGCGCCAAATCAACAAGAATGCGGGTGCCTCGCGTCGCCGTCAGCACTTTGCGCCGCAGGAAACGGCCATCGTAGGTCAGCTCGATCGTATCGACGGCATCAGACCAGTCGGAGGCACGGCGAATATGCTGGCTTGGGATAGGGGGCATGGGATCTCTCAAAACAGGAAGTAACGTTGGGCCATGGGCAGAACCGACGCGGGTTCGCAGGTCAGCAACTCACCGTCGGCACGCACCTCATAGGTCTCGGGGTTCACGTCGATCTTCGGGGTGGCCGTATTAAGCAACAGGTCCTTCTTGCCGATGTCGCGGGTGTTGCGTACGGCGACGGTTTGCTTGGCAAGACCGAGGCTTTTGCCAATCCCGTCGGCCTGAGCCGCCTCGCTGACGAAAACCACTGCCGAGTTCTCCACTGATCGCCCGAAAGCCCCGAACATCGGACGGGAATAGACTGGCTGTGGCGTCGGGATTGACGCGTTGGGGTCGCCCATCTGCGCCATGACAATGCTGCCCCCCAGCAGGACCATTTCAGGTTTGACACCGAAAAAGGCGGGATTCCACAGCACCAGATCGGCGCGTTTGCCCTCTTCAATGCTGCCAATCTCGCGCGAGATGCCGTGGGCAATGGCGGGGTTGATGGTGTATTTCGCGATATAGCGGCGGACGCGGAAATTATCATTATCGCCAGTTTCCTCGGCCAGGCGTCCGCGCTGTTTCTTCATCTTGTCGGCGGTTTGCCATGTCCTGATCAGCACCTCGCCGACGCGGCCCATGGCCTGACTGTCGGATGCGATGATGCTGAACGCGCCCATGTCGTGCAGAATATCCTCGGCGGCGATGGTTTCACGCCGGATTCGGCTTTCGGCAAAAGCCACATCCTCGGGGATGGATTTATCAAGGTGGTGACAGACCATCAGCATATCGAGATGCTCTTCAAGGGTGTTGACGGTGAACGGGCGTGTCGGATTGGTGGAGGAAGGCAGAACATGCTCTTCGCCACAGATTTTGATGATGTCGGGCGCATGGCCACCGCCAGCGCCTTCGGTGTGAAAGGCATGGATCGTACGGCCCTTCATCGCCGCGACCGTGTGTTCGACAAAGCCGGATTCGTTGAGCGTGTCTGTGTGGATCATCACTTGCACGTCCATCGCATCGGCCACGGAAAGACAGCAATCGATGGCCGCAGGGGTGGTGCCCCAGTCTTCGTGCAATTTCAACGCGCAAGCCCCCGCCTTCACTTGCTCCTCAAGCGCGGCTGGAAGTGAAGCGTTGCCTTTTCCGGCAAAGGCGAGGTTCATCGGAAAGGCATCGGCGGCCTGAAGCATGCGTCCGATATGCCAGCCGCCGGGGGTGCAGGTTGTGGCAAGCGTGCCATGGGCGGGGCCGGTGCCCCCGCCGAGCATGGTGGTCAGGCCCGAATGCAAAGCGTCCTCGATCTGCTGCGGACAGATAAAATGGATATGGCTGTCAAAACCGCCCGCAGTGAGTATCCGGCCCTCCCCGGCGATGATCTCCGTCCCCGGCCCGATGATGATGTCCACGCCCGGTTGGGTATCGGGGTTACCGGCCTTGCCGATCTTGGCAATCCGTCCGTCCTTGAGGCCGACATCGGCCTTGTAGATGCCTGAATGGTCCACGATCAGCGCATTGGTAATCACTGTATCGACGGCGCCACTTGCGCGGGTTACCTGAGACTGCCCCATCCCATCGCGGATTACTTTGCCGCCGCCAAACTTAACCTCTTCGCCGTAGCTGAGCGCATTGCCTCCCACCCGTTCTGCGGTCAGATCCCGCTCAACCTCGATGATGAGATCGGTATCAGCAAGGCGTACTCTGTCACCCGTCGTGGGACCGAACATGGCGGCATAGTCGCCGCGTTTGATGGTTGTTGGCATCAGAGATCCCCCATTACGGCCTGATTGAAGCCGAATACCCGACGCATGCCCGCGATCGGGATCAGCAGCACCTCGCGGCGCTGGCCAGGTTCAAACCGGATGGCGGTGCCCGCCGCGATGTCGAGACGGCAGCCACGGGCCGCGTCACGATCAAACGCCAGTGCCGGATTGCATTCGGCAAAATGATAGTGGCTGCCGACCTGCACCGGACGGTCTCCGGTATTGGCGACCATGAGAGTGATCGCCTCCCGGTCAGGGTTCAGCGTAAGGTTACCTTCGGCGGGAAACACCTCGCCCGGGATCATGATCGCGAGACCGCTTTGCGGTAGCGCAGGACGGCAAGTGTTACCACGCTTGCGGTGGCCAATGACGCAGCAAGCCAGTTGAACTCATCCGGATGGACATGGACCGATTGGTCGACATGCGCCATTGCGGGCGCGGCCATGACGGCTGCAAAAGCGGCATAAACAAAAACCTGTAAACGGATCATTGTGGGCGGTCCTTATCTGATGGGGTTGTGAACGGTGACGAGTTTTGTCCCGTCGGGGAACGTGGCTTCTACCTGCACTTCCGGGATCATCTCGGCGATGCCTTCCATACATTGCGCCCGCGTAACGACATGCGCACCTGCCTGCATCATATCCGCGACGCTGCGGCCATCGCGCGCGCCTTCAACGACTGCATCGGTGATCAGCGCTATCGCTTCGGGGTGGTTCAGCTTGACCCCCCGCGCAAGGCGCTTGCGGGCCACTTCGGCCGCCATCGAAATCAGCAGTTTGTCTCGTTCACGAGGAGTTAGTTGCATGTCAGGTCATCCATGATCGGGGAAGCGCGTCGGCGCTGAGTTGACGCAAGATCGGCATGAGCGATCGACGCAATTCAAAGCTGTCTTGCGCAAGGATACGGGCCACCAGAAGGTCGGAGCCAAGCAGGCTGGCTCCCCCAGAGGCGGGCAAGAGCGCGCGCAATTTAGGCAAATGCGCTTCGGCATCGGGTGCGACATAGACGATTGTCGCCAATGCCCCCGCCCCCGCCGCGATATTCGCAGAGGCAAGATGCGCCGTCACATCGCCCTGCAAGCTGATGGCGTCGAGGTAGAGGGGTTGCCCGGCGCGCCGGATTTCGATGCGGTCTTTGAAATTGATACCCGCAAGCACTTCACCCATCGCGGCGCGGCCAAACACCAATGGCTCGACCAGCAGCAGCGAAGCACCATCGTCGAGATCAACCGACAACCGCCGCTGCAACGCGCAGGCTTCATAGAGGATGGTCTCTTGCGGCAGCCAGTGCAGCGTAGCACCCCGTTTCACCATAACCCGGTTGCGGATCTTCGCGACCTGACCGGGCTGCGCCCGGTAACCGCGTTCGGCGGCCTGGGTGGTCAGGGACAGAAAAGCATCGTCGTCGGCGCAAGCGTTCAGGGAAAAGCTATCGCCCCCCGTCACCCCGCCAGCCGTGTTGACGACGATGGCCTGCAAGGCGGCGCTGTCAGGTCTAGGGAACAGCAATTTCATCGCACCGGATTGGCGCAGATCGGCAATCGCCGAACGATCAGATAACCGCTTTGCCCGCACCATGACGGCCCCGATGGCACGCGGTTGCGCCGCGGCACAGGTGGGCGTGGGTATGATCGCCGCGCGTGTAATTGGGAACGCTCCGTAGATGGATTGGGTCAGCCCGTTCCCACCATAGGCCGTGTGTCGTGTCATCGATTAGAGGCGTTTGCGCCCGCAAACCACTTATGGCGCTTAATTTTTAGGCACAAATTTAGCGAGCTGAACAAAGATTAAGCACAGGGCAACGAAGTTACCCCCGGTCACCGCAGGACGCTTGCCAGTCTCGCTGCGACGCAGAAACGATCCCCTCACCATCCCGGCCGCTCACTGTGTCGGAAAAGGTGTGTGGTGACCGGACGAAATGAAGCCCGACCCGGCCACCACACGGATTGCAACAATTAGGTTGCGGGATTGACGTAGGACACTCGGCGCTGTCGCGCAAGATCGCCTGAGATCATCCCGTGAGGAGAATATCATGAAGACCATTAATTCCTTACTGGCTGGCACGCTTGCCTGCTCCACTCTGGCGGCACCTGCCTTTGCCGCCGATTGCCCGATCAAGGTCGGCGTCCTTCACTCGCTGTCCGGCACTATGGCGATTTCCGAGACCACGCTGAAAGACACCATTGTGATGTTGGTCGAACAGCAGAACGCCAAGGGTGGCCTGCTCGGCTGCGAACTTGAAGCGGTGGTGGTCGATCCGGCCTCGGACTGGCCCCTGTTTGCTGAAAAGGCGCGCGAGTTGTTGTCGGTTCACGACGTTGACGTGATTTTTGGCAACTGGACGTCCGTCAGCCGCAAGTCGGTGCTGCCAGTGATTGAGGAACTTAACGGCCTGCTGTTTTATCCGGTGCAATACGAGGGCGAGGAAAGCTCGAAAAACGTCTTCTACACTGGGGCGGCCCCGAACCAACAGGCGATCCCGGCCACCGATTATTTCCTCGAAGAGCTCGGCGTCGAAAAGTTTGCGCTGCTGGGGACCGACTATGTCTATCCGCGCACAACGAATAACATCCTTGAAAGCTATTTGAAGTCCAAGGGCATCGCTGCCGACGATATTTTTGTGAACTACACACCGTTCGGCCATTCTGACTGGTCCAAGATCGTGGCCGATGTTGTGGCCCTGGGCGCGGATGGCAAGAAAGTCGGGGTAATCTCGACCATCAATGGTGACGCGAATATCGGGTTTTACAAGGAACTGGCTGCGGCAGGTATCTCCGCCGACGACATCCCCGTCATCGCCTTCTCGGTGGGCGAAGAAGAACTCTCGGGTCTTGATACCGCCAACCTCGTCGGCCACCTCGCCGCGTGGAACTACTTCCAGTCGGCAGACTCCGAAGCAAACACCAGCTTTATTGAAGCGTGGAAGGCCAAAATGGGCGACACGCGCGTGACGAACGACCCGATGGAGGCACACTACATTGGCTTCAACATGTGGGTGAACGCGGCCACAGCGGCGGAGTCAACAGAGGTCGACGCCGTGCGTGCGCAGATGTACGGGCAGGAATTTCCCAACCTGACCGGCGGCACCGCCGTGATGCTGCCCAACCATCACCTCACCAAGCCAGTGCTGATCGGAGAGATTCAGGGCGACGGGCAGTTCGATATCGTCAGCCAGACAGCCGAAGTCCCCGGCGACGCATGGACAGATTTCCTGCCCGAAAGCGCCGTGCTCACCTCTGACTGGAAGGATCTGAACTGCGGTATGTATAACACCGAAACCAAGACCTGTGTTCAGACCTTGTCCAACTACTGAACACTGAAACCGGGCAACGGAAGGGGCGCTTCGTCCCTTCCGAACCTTGCGGGAAATTTACATGAAAAACCTATTGATTGCGGCCCTCGCTCTGGCGATGACCTGCTCACTTGCGCGGGCCCAAGAGGCACCCATGCAGGCGATCCTGCAGGCGCAGGCGGCATTGATCGTGGAAAATTCGCGCAAGACTATCGCCCCGGCCATCGCTGCCGTGTCCGACAGCGGATTGCCACAGGCGCAGGACGTCTTGCAGGCCTGGCAGGGCAAGAACCTTTGGCAGCGCACCTCCGACGGGTTGTTCTTTCGTGCTGAAAAGGCCGAGGGCGGCGAGTACTTACTGTATGATTTTGACACCCGCGAGACCATCGGCACGGCTCCGTCCTCTGATTTGAAACAGTTCAAACCCAATAGCGGCATCCGCGCTCTGATCGGCTCGGCGCTGGTGCGGTTTCAATTACAAGATCCTGATCCCAAACGGCGGCTTGCCGCGTTGACGTCGGTGCAGCGCAATCCCAGCGCGGATGTGCTGACACCACTCAGAGAGTCGATCGCCGCAGAGAGTGATCCGACGATCCGTGCCATCAAAGTCAGATCCGAACGCCTGCTGACTATCGCCTATGATACAGATGAGGCACAGCGGATCACGGCCATTTCCGAGATGTCGGGCGATCTGGGGGTTGATGTTCGGGCCACGCTCAACCCGCTGCTGGCAACCCGCACGGCCTTTTTCCCGGGCACGCCACCTGAGACACTAAACATCGCCAGAACGCTGGAGCCGGGGACCACTATCGAGATGGCGCAGGCCTACGACATGCTGGTCGCTGAAAACCTGGCCCCAGCCAGGGTGAGCCCCGCGCAACAGCGCACCGCACTGGTGGAGCATGCCAAGGGCGGCAGCGTCGGGGGCATCCCGATCCACCAACTGGACAACCAGGACATGCGGCAGCGTGCTTATGATGCGCTGGCCGCAGAGGGCAGCGTGCCCCCTGCCCCAGACGGCGCGCAGATCGCACAGACGCTGGACGCATATAGTTTTGTCGAGATCTATTTCGAACCCTCGCGGACAGTGACTGACGCCGTTTCCGAGGCGCTGGATACCATCGCGCTGAAAGTTGGTGTGAACCAGACGCTTGACCTTATCCTTGATGGCCTGTCGCTCACGTCGATCTACTTTCTCGCGGCCATCGGGCTCGCCATTACCTTCGGCGTCATGGGGGTAATCAATATGGCGCATGGCGAATTCATCATGATGGGTGCTTATACCGGTTATGTGGTGCAGCAGATTATCCCGAACCACACCGCCAGTATTCTCGTGGCAATCCCGATGGCTTTTGCAGTGACCTTCGCGGCAGGTGTGGTGTTGGAACGGCTGGTGATCCGCTGGCTCTACAATCGCCCGTTGGAGACTTTGCTGGCGACTTTTGGCGTCTCCATCGCGTTACAGCAACTGGCCAAGAACATCTTTGGCACGCAGGCGCGCCCGCTGACCTCTCCCGCGTGGCTGGATGGGGCTTGGGTGATCAATGACGTGGTGGCGATAAGCTATATCCGCATCGCGATCTTCGTGCTGGCCGCGTTTTTCCTGGGTGTTTACCTTTTCATCATGCGGCGCACACGGTTGGGTTTGGAGACCCGCGCCGTGACGCAGAACCCGCGCATGGCCTCATCGATGGGCATTAACCTCAACAAAGTGAACATGCTGACCTTCGGCCTTGGCTCGGGCATTGCCGGGGTTGCCGGTGTCGCCATCGGACTCTTTGCCAAGGTCACCTCCGAGTTGGGCAGCGATTATATCGTGCAGAGCTTCATGACAGTGGTTGTCGGCGGTGTCGGTAACATCTGGGGTACCTTGGCGGGGGCCGCGATGATCGGTTTTCTGCAAAAGGGCATCGAATGGTTCAACCCGTCCAACACGTTGGCGGCGCAGACCTTCATGATCGTGTTCATCATCATATTCATTCAGTTCCGGCCAAGGGGCATCATCGCCCTCAAAGGCCGCGCGGCGGGGGATTGACGCCATGCAACACGCTCTTCACTGGCGCGGCAACTCAACAATGATCTTTCTCGCGGTGCTGGTGGCATTTACCATCATCGTGACGCTCTTGTCCGAAGGTATGGGCATTGGGGTGATCTCCACCAGTTTTGTCAAAACGCTGGGCAAGACCCTCTGCCTCGCCCTGGTTGCCATCTCGATGGATCTTGTCTGGGGCTATGCGGGGATTTTGAGCCTTGGGCATTTCGCCTTTTTCGGGCTGGGCGGCTATATGATCGGCATGTGGCTAATGTACGAGCGTACCCGCGAGATCGTCGTCACCTCGCTGGCCGACGCGCCTATTCCACCCACGCCACAAGAGGTGTCCGACGCCATCGCCAATCAGATTTTCGGCGTGGTGGGAAGTGCGGATTTTCCTGTGATCTGGGCGTTTGCGGACAGTCTGCTGGCACAGCTTTTGCTGGTGGTTCTGGTGCCGGGCGTGTTGGCCGGGGTGTTTGGTTGGCTGGCATTTCGCAGCCGTGTCGCCGGTGTCTATCTCTCGATCCTGACGCAGGCGATGACGCTGGCGCTCTCACTTTACCTGTTCCAGAATGACAACGGGTTGCGCGGCAACAATGGCCTTTCCGGTTTGCAGAACCTGCCGGGGATGGCTGATGTGCCCCAAGCCTTGGTGTCGGTCTGGTTCCTCTGGGGCGCAGCGCTGGCGTTGGGGTTGGGCTATTTGCTGGCCGTCTGGATCGTATCCGGCAAGTTCGGCTCAGTCCTGCGCGGCATCAGGGACGACGAGGCACGGGTGCGTTTCCTCGGCTACCCGGTAGAGACCTACAAGCTGGTGCTTTTCACCGGTACCGCCTGCATGGCTGGCATCGCAGGGGCGCTCTATTATCCCCAGGCCGGCATTATCAACCCCGCAGAGATGGCGCCCATCGCCTCGATCTATCTTGCTGTCTGGGTCGCAATTGGCGGGCGCGGGCGGCTTTATGGCGCGGTGATCGGGGCGGCTTTTGTCAGCCTTGTGTCGTCGTGGTTCACCGGCGGGCAGGCACCGGACGTTCCGTTGGGGTTTTACACTGTCAAATGGGTCGACTGGTGGCTGGTGGTGCTCGGGCTGTCGTTTGTTCTGGTCACGCTTTTCGCCCCGAAAGGGATCGGCGGTCTGTTCGACCTGCTGGAACGGCGCACCTCTCCTGACCGGCACGGCGCCGATCTGGGCCCCGATCAAGGCGCGCTGCGCGAAAAGGAGGCAAGCGAATGAGCACGTTGCTCGAAGTCTACGACGTCTCGGTCAGCTTTGACGGGTTTCGCGCGATCAATAATCTGTCGTTCCACATCGGCCCGGCAGAGATGCGCGCGATCATTGGGCCGAACGGCGCTGGCAAGACCACCTTCATGGACATCGTGACCGGCAAAACCAAGCCTGATAAGGGACGGGTAATCTGGGGCGCGCACCGTCTGTCGTTGCTGGGCCTGTCCGAGGCCCGTATCGCCAGAGAAGGCATCGGGCGCAAGTTTCAAAAGCCGACTGTCTTTGAAGACCAGAGCGTGGAAGAAAACCTGCTCATGGCGCTGCAAAACCGGCGCGGGCCGCTGTCGGTACTGTTCTACCGCCCGTTGGCCGCACATCTGGAACGGGTCGCGGCACTGGCCGACGAAATTCGGCTAGCAGATCATCTTCAGCGCAAATCGGGCGAATTGAGCCATGGCCAGAAGCAATGGCTGGAAATCGGCATGCTGCTCGCGCAGGAACCGAAATTGCTCCTGGTTGATGAACCCGCCGCCGGGATGACCCCGGCAGAGCGCGAACATACCACAAATATTCTGGTCGAAGCGGCCAAAACGCGTGCCGTTGTCGTGGTGGAACACGACATGGAATTTGTCCGCCGCCTTGGCTGCAAGGTCACGGTTCTGCACGAGGGCTCTGTATTGGCCGAAGGCAGTCTCGATCACGTTACGGCCAACAAGGAGGTCATTGATGTCTATCTCGGGCGCTAAACCATGCTGAGCGTGCAGGACCTGACCCTGCATTACGGCCGCTCTCAGATCCTCAACGGTATCAGCCTTGAGGCGGCACAGGGCGAAGTCACCTGTGTGATGGGCACCAATGGCGTGGGCAAGACCAGCCTGATCAAGGCGATCTGCGGGACGCACGCGAGATCTGGCGGCACAGTCTCGCTTGATGGCGAGGCGCTGCCTATACTGCCACCACACCTGCTTGCCCGGCGCGGTATCGCCAGCGTGCCGCAGGGGCGAGAGATTTTCTCGCTGTTGACGGTGAAAGAGAACCTCGAGACCGGGTTTGGCTGCCTGCCGATCGCTGAGCGACGGATACCTGACGAGATATTTGAACTGTTCCCGGTCTTGAACGAAATGAAATCACGTCGCGGTGGCGACCTGTCCGGCGGCCAGCAACAGCAGTTGGCCATCGCCCGCGCCTTGATCACCCGGCCCAAACTGTTGCTGCTGGATGAGCCGACGGAAGGCATTCAACCCAACATCATTCAGCAGATTGGACGCGTGATCAGCCAACTTCGCGCGGAGGGCCAGATGGCGATCGTTCTGGTCGAGCAGTATTTCGAGTTCGCATATGATCTGGCCGACAGCTTCGTCGCGTTGCGGCGTGGGGAAGTGATCCTCTCAGGCAGGAAAGGTGATTTCTCGAAGGATGATCTGCTGTCTAAAGTTTCGATTTAGTATCAGGTGGTTAGAGACCTGCAGCATATTCTCTGAATTTGCCGGAACGCAATCGTTCATTCGCTGGAAAAACCTTTGCTACGGTCGCATGTTCTCACTCGTCCATGTCGCCATGAACCGACCTTGGAGATAGATATGAGTAATGAGCAAATGAGGGGCACAGCCCCCCACCAAAATTGCAGTGAAGCGTTACTCTGCCAGTTCAGGCTTTGAGGACAGTTCTTCTGGTGACTTGACCGACATGCCCAAGGCCTTCGCAACACCTTCCCCGTAAGCAGGGTCGCATCGCGTGCAGTTATCGATGTGACGCTGCTTTATGAAATCCGGAGCATCCCCCATATTTCGTCCGGTGTTGTCGAATAGAATCTCCTGTTGCGC
Organism: Rhodobacteraceae bacterium LMO-JJ12; assembly: GCA_021555075.1. Taxonomy (NCBI): domain Bacteria; kingdom Pseudomonadati; phylum Pseudomonadota; class Alphaproteobacteria; order Rhodobacterales; family Paracoccaceae; species Rhodobacteraceae bacterium LMO-JJ12. The sequence continues at coordinate 418,098 of JAKGBX010000003.1, read as the reverse complement.
CGGTGTCATCAGTTGAAAAAGCTTGCGGGGCTGGCTGTAATAGTCGTCGTCATCCTCGCGAAAGTCGAACATGGCGGCATTGCCATCTATCCTGAGCGGCGGTTCGGCGTATTCGGGCTGCTGAAGCCATTGGCCAAAGCTGTTGGGTTGATAGTGCGGCAGGCCGCCAAAATTGCCATCCACCCGCCCAATCCCGTCACGGTGATTGCTCATAACCGGGCATTTGGCTGCATTGACCGGCACCTGCTGGTAATTCACACCCAGTCGGTAGCGCTGCGAATCCGGGTAATTGATCAGCCGCGTCTGAAGCATCTTGTCAGGTGAGACGCTGATACCAGGCACTAGGTTCGCTGGCGAGAAAGCGGCCTGCTCAACATCCGCATGATAGTTTTCCGGATTGCGGTTCAGTTCGAATTCGCCAACCTCGATCAACGGGTAATCACCCTTATACCAAACCTTGGTCAGATCGAACGGATGAACGTGATAGGTTTCCGCCTCGGCCTCGGGCATGATCTGAACATACATCTTCCAGCGCGGGAAATCACCACGTTCAATCGCATCAAACAGGTCGCGCTGATGGCTTTCGCGGTCACCTGCCACAACCGCGCCCGCTTCTGCATCGGACAGGTTCTCGATGCCTTGCTGCGTCCTGAAGTGCATCTTTACCCAGAACCGCTCACCCGCTTCGTTCCAGAAGCTGTAGGTGTGGCTGCTGAAACCATGCATGTGTCGGTAACTTTTGGGAATGCCGCGATCGGACATTACCACCGTAACCTGATGCAGCGCCTCCGGTAGGAGCGTCCAGAAATCCCAGTTGTTCGTGGGCGAGCGCATGTTGGTGCGCGGGTCGCGTTTCACGGCTTTGTTGAGATCAGGGAATTTCTTGGCATCGCGCAAGAAGAACACAGGGGTATTGTTGCCCACCATGTCCCAATTGCCTTCTTCGGTGTAAAACTTGAGCGCAAAGCCGCGAATGTCACGCTCGGCATCCGCCGCACCGCGTTCGCCTGCCACCGTGCTGAAGCGGGCAAACATTTCGGTTTTCTTGCCCACTTCGCTGAAAACCTTGGCGCGCGTGTAGCGCGTGATATCGTTGGTCACGGTGAACGTGCCAAACGCACCAGACCCCTTGGCGTGCATGCGACGCTCCGGGATGACTTCGCGCACGAAATTGGCAAGCTTTTCATTGAGCCAGATATCCTGCACCAGCACCGGCCCGCGCTTGCCAGCGGTCATCGAGTTCTGATTGTCGACCACCGGAGCACCAAACGCCGTTGTCAGGTGGGACACCGGACACTTACCTTTGTTTAAGACATCATCTGACATAGCCGATCTCCCTCAAATAAATTGAATTACCGGGGTACTCTAGAATAGGCTTTGGAGTTAATAAAGCGGCGGTGGCAGATCAACGTATCAACGGCGACGTAAGAACTTGCCACTGAGGAAAAGCAAGAAACGGCCACGCGCTCATCGCTGGCCTCGATCAACTAATGAACCAGCAATGCTGAAGTACCAAAGCTTATGGGTTCGCAGATGATAAGCGACCCCGCAGTCAAGCCGCCGATTCATGCTCGACAATCACCGAAAGTATCTTATCGCCCAATGTCAGCGGATCAAACGGCTTCACGATAACAGCAATGCCGCCGGCCATCTTCAACGCGGCAACTTCGCTGTCATGCGCCCGCGCAGTCATGAATATTGCAGGGGTCTTGGCATAGTGAGGCAGCTCTCGCAGCTTCGCGAGCAGGCTGTCACCAGTCATTTCGGGCATCATCACATCGAGCAACAGGATATCAGCGCGAAACTCGGCTGCTACGCCAAGCGCTTCCGAGGCGCCCAGACATTGCTTCAATTCGAATTGGTCCGACAATTGCAACGCAATCTTGGCGATTTCCTGCACGTCCTTGTCGTCTTCAACGTGAAGTATTTTTAGCTTTTCCTGCATTTCGAACAACACCCTATTACTGTTCACACATTGGCTAATATCTTGGGTTTGATGGCCCATAGACACTTCTTGACTATTCTGTCTCTACGAAGGCTGCCCAGAGCCAGGGAGAGGTCGACCAGATCATCCGCGACTTCACCATCCTCTTTCGAGAGGCTGACGATGGCAACATGCGGATACTTCTCTCTCAAGTGGCACAACAGCGCATCGCTTTCCACGCCCGCCGCACCCCGGTTCAAGATCAACGCATCGAAGTCGTCGTGTCCCAGTTTGGCGAGTGCACTCACAACCGACCCCACATTGGTTACCTCACAAGCGCTACCGAGCCAGCCTTCAAGCAACCCGGCAAAAATCTTGTCGCTCTGTACATGCAGTACTCTTACAGGAGCAGCGCTATCTGACATTACGGAAACTTGCCCGTTTGGCAAGCACACCCAGAATTCCGTGCCGCGGCCTTCGGCGCTTTCGAAATCGATTTTTCCACCCATCGTTTCAACAAGTGACTTGGCAATACTGAGCCCCAGCCCGGTACCGCCCTTTTCTCTCGTCGCCGAACTGTCGGCTTGTGAGAAGGGTTGAAAAACCTTGTCATGGTAGCTCGCGGGAATGCCCGGCCCGCAATCCTTGACCGAGATGGACGCATTACCATCCCGCTCCTGAAGCGATACAGTTACCGCCTGCCCCGCATCCGAGTATTTCACGGCATTGGAGAGAAGGTTGAACAGGACTTGCTCCAACCGTTGCGCATCAATCCATGCATAGAGTCCGTCAGGGGGCAACTTGGTTTCAAACCTGACGTTGGCGGTTTCCGCAATCGGAGTGGCGGCATTGACCGCCTCGGTCACGATATCGGCGATGTTGTGAACCGCGTAGTTGAACTGCATCCTGTCGGTCGAAACTTTCTCCAGATCAAGCAGATCGTTCAGCAATTTCGCCAATCTCTCGCTGTTGCCCTGTGCGATGTTCAGCAAACCCCGCACATTTTCCGGCAATTGCGAGCTGGCGGTACCCATCACCAGATCAATTGCGCCTTTGACGGATGTCAGAGGGGTGCGCAATTCATGGCTCATGTTGGCAAAGAATTCACGGTTGTTCTTTTCCGTTTCCTTGCGTTGGCTGATATCAACGAACTGAGCAATGAAAACGCCGCCGTCTACCGTGTAGTCCCTGACGCGTGAAACGCTCAACAACATCCAGATCACCCGACCTGACTTGTCGATGCAGCGGGTCTCGACCTTGAGAAGGTCAAGATCCTCGGTTCTCATCCGCGTAAGCGCTCGCAAAATATCTTTAAGGTCTTCATCGTAGATCAACGTCTGAAAGTTTCTGCCCACCAAATCCTTTTCCAAATAGCCGGCCAATTTAGTCAGCGCCTGATTTACACGGACAAAAAAGCCATCCTCATCCAGCATTGCGAGCGGCACAGGAGAGTTTTCCAAAACTTCCTTAAACTGATGTCTGCTCGTGCGGAGCCGTTCATTTGCAACGTGCAACTCGGTAAAATCGATTTGCGATCCGATCAGACGATTCGGCACGCCATTTTCATCGACCCCGGCAACACTCGTGCTGGATTTGAACCATCTCCATTCGCCCGGCGTTGTTTGCACCCGGTACTCACACTCTGCCCGCTCTTCGACACCGTCAATACATCGCTGATGCGACTCCAAAATCGGTGCAACATCATCAGGATGGACACGCGCAAAGAATTCATCCTGAGGGTTGTCCGCCATTGTTTCCCGGTCCAGACACATCAGCTCTACCCATGAATCCGAAACAACGGACTGACCGGTCCCGAGATCAATATCAAAGACACCAATGCCCGAAGTGCTCAATGCGAGACTCATACGGTGCTCGGCTTCGCGCAGATCGTCGGTTATCGCCTGCTCCTTCGTGACATCATCAAACATCACGACGTAACGGTTCCGACCCGACTTGTTCTGAAACTTGTTGACCTGAACCTTCAGGTTCAAAACACTGCCCGAGTTCGTCCGACTTGTGACGAAAATCGTGCCCTCCCAGGTTTTTGTCGGAAAGTCCGGAATAAGGTCGCGAAGCAAACACCCGGTCAAGACAGGTTCATCAATTTCGAACATCTGAAGAAACGCGGGATTGACCGACAAGATTTTCGCTTCCGAATCCAGAAATGCAAACCCGATAATGGCATTGTCGATGATTGCCTTCGTCTGACCCACTGTGGCCTGCAACTCGCGCGTCTGATCTTCGATCGCCTGCTCGGTTTTTTGCGTTCTACGCGCATGAGTAAACGTACTGATGCCAATTAACGCAGCGAGAACCGCCCCGACCAAGCCCAGGATGTAGGGTAGGAACGATTTCTGCAACATTGCGAAATCCGGGGTGCTGTCCCAGATAAACCTTAAGTCCTGCCCGTAGAATTGAACTGTCCTGGTTTCGTTGAAATCGGGATCAGATATCGCGGAATTGGACGAAAACACCAAGGAGTCACCTGCCTCCTCCGCCCCAGAATAGACCGTCAGCTCGAAATCGCGCCCATGCTCCAAAGAAAGTTTCGAAAACACGCTGTTTGCCAGAAATGGCACCGTGACCCAACCTGCCATATAGGTTTGCGAGATCGAACCGGTTTCACCTGCTACATCGTCGAACAAGGGGCGAGCTATGATGAGAGCGATATTAGCCGCATCGTCCTGAACCAACACCAATGGCTTGGAAAGTGCGACCTGTCCGGTTTCACGCGCCCTGACCAGCGTCTCGCGCCGGTTCTGATCAAAGGTCAGATCCAGCCCGATGGCGACCGAATTCGCACCGTCAGGTGCCATATACTGAATAACAAACGCCTGATTTGCATCAGATGGCGGATGAATCGAAAACCCTCTTTTCTCAAGTCGATTAGACAGGTCTTCATAGGACCCATCGTCCTTCTTGACCTGCGCAATCCACCCGATGCCCTCGACTTTCGGCAGCGTTCGATCAGCCTGAATCGTGGCAACATAGTCAGACCATTCTCGTGCAGAAACGGTCCGGGATGCACGGATAAGTCCGGCCCCCCCGTCAAGAACCGACTCGATACGGTGAAACCGCGTTTCGATCTCCTCAAGGCTCTCCTGTGCAACTGTCGCAAACAACGCGGCGCTTCGGCGTGTTTGGAACTCATAAACCACGAACACTGAAAACACGGTCGCAATCAAACACAGCGAAACCATGATAACGCGAACGACAATGAATGATTTGTTTTCAGGAGTTACATTCATCAAGTCCGCTCATGATACCTGTTGCTGATCGCAGCGGAATTACCGATGCGCTCTTGCGAATATGTCCAACAGATCTCAATTACTCCAGTATGTAAATTCACAAGACTTCACACTGCGGCTTATTTGCGCTCCGGTCATCCGGCAAGCAGCGAAAGCCCTGACCGGTTCAGAACCGTCTCGCGTTGTTCCATACGTGCCATCGCTGCTTTGACTGCCCGCTTGAAGTTCAGTTTCGCCATGGTTGAAAGGTGGAGCGGCGATCCGACAATGATTGCCGGGCGGGCTTCTGTGCGACACACTTGGGGCAGTTCGCCGCTCTCCAAGGTGTCCAATATCCCTGCCTCTGCAATATCTGCATCGAATTCTTCAAATCCACGTGTTGCACATAAGAAGATGCCATTGCCCGCATGCGCCATGAACGCCTTCTCGGGCTTCAGCTCGTGTTGCATCGCATTTGCCGCAGATTTCAGAAACTCGACGAATTCCATGGCTTCTGTTTGCGCAAATATCTGGTCAATATTCGCAATCTTCATGACCACTAGATTGATATTGCACTCATCGTTGCGCGTGACGCGTTCCAGGTAGTTCTGAAAAACTGAAAAGGGCAGCAGATCTTCGCCCGTCACCTGAAACTGCTCTGCCGGCATGGCGGTCTCGGGCTTGCGCGCGACCTGCTTCCCAACACGCTCCTGCTTGCGGCTCGCAAGGTTTTGGACCGCAATATAGCTGTCGATCGCAGCCTGTCGTTCCTGCACCAGCCGTTCTGCAACCCTGATGCGGGTCAGAACTTCAAAAAACTCAAACGGCTTGGTGATATAGTCCGTCGCGCCATTCGCAAAGGCCTTTTCAACAGCTGCATGTTTTTTATGCTTTGTAATCATTAGGATAGGAGTGTTGCGATAGCGCGCTATTTTGCGTATATCCGCGCAAAGCTGGATGCCGTTTCTTTCCGGCATTTCAACATCGAGAAGAATGCAATCGTAGGCAACTTGAGCGTTATTGATCGCTTTCAACGCCTCCAAGGGCGAGGACATCAGCGTCAAATCCTCATATCCGCCCCCAGTGAGGCAAAACTTCAGCAAATCTAGTGAAATACCATCATCATCGACAGCTATGATTTTCATGGTTTTCTTGCTCCTTTTATACAGAGTTCTGAACCGAAGGCGCCTGACGGCCTGCTCGACCACGCACCAATACGGCACATCCCTAGGTAGTAGGCACAAATTTTGTTCAAATTATGGAGACCGAAAACAGGGTCAAAATGTGGGCAGAATTCCGCCGAACTACTTCTAGAATCGCACCGAATGCATGTTGCCGACTGCTACTGTTTCCATATCAGCTCCGTCATTATTGCGCCAAATTCTCGTCATTCTTGTAAAAGAATTTAAATTTTCCGTGCAAAATCAACGGTTAGAAAAAAGTTAACTCTGTCATACTCAATGCGCTGACTGTCCTGAAAATGCCATCTTCCTTGGATATTCAATCTAAAGGATAGCCGTTTGGATTATCAAAATGATACGGAGACCGTCGAAATGCGCATTTTGCTGGTAGATGACGACACAATTTTTACCGACTTGATTTCCTCTAAGCTGGCGGAATTGGGCCTTGACGACATCACGATCGCACATTCGGCTGAAGACGCCCTGAGTGTCGTCGAAAACCAGCGGGTACCCTTTGATTGTTACCTTCTCGACATCATGCTGGGCGAGATGGACGGTATCGAGCTTTGTCAGCATCTGCGCAGCCGCCGCGATTGCCGGGTTGCGCCGATCATAATGATCACATCGAGCAACGAAGCACATCTCATGGATCGCGCCTTCAAGGCTGGTGCAACCGATTTCTTGAGAAAACCGCTTGATCACGCCGAGATGGTCGGCCGAATCCAAACCGCCATGTTGCTTGTCAAAACGACACGAAATGAAACAAGAGGGCGGCACGCCTTGCGCGCGCTCATTTCCTTCGCTTCGGATTTCAACCTGATCGACCTGTCCGAGCGCGCGTGTTTTCCAGACGTGAACGGCATGGTAGACTACTATCAAATTGAAAACCGCCTCCTGAAAATGGAGGATGGCCTGTATCAGATGCATCTCTTCCGCATTCGCGTGCGAAATTTCGCAACCCTGAACAAGCGGACGGAACGTGCGAACGTCATGCAACAACTGCATGCCATCAGCGCCGCAATTTCTCAGACGGTCACAGCTCGCCGATTCCAGCTGGCATACATTGGGCAAGGCATTTTCGTTTGCTGTATCATCGGGCGCCATGTCATGGTCCCCGACCTGTTCCAGGCCCGGTTGCGCAACAACGCACAAGAGGCGCTGCAACAACTGCCTGACGCGTCGGCGGAAAAAGCCATGGAAGTCAAACTCGACGTTTCCGAAATCTCATCGAAACGAATCCTGTCGCGAAACGTAGCGTTGTCCCTGCTGACCAAAGAACTTGAATCAGCCGCGTCCCCGCAGACCTCCACCCTACCCGAAGTCGAAATGATCGAGCACAAGATCTTCTCGATGATAGAAGAGGAAGAGCAAAAACTGCTGGTTAACCGCTAACTATTCCGCTGTTAGTCATTCGTTCAAAACGGCAAATTCTAGGCCCCATCTTTATAGGGATTGACCACATTCATCAGGGCCGCCTGCGTTCGATCGCCATCAATATTCTGCGCAGGGCCAACCGGAGTGGCGTTCATACGAATGCGCTTCATCCATCGGCTGAATACCGCAGGCACGATTCCGATAATGGCACTACACCCCAATTCCCGCGCAGAAGCGGCCATATGTTCAAGCAATATCGTCTGAATGGCCAGGCGCCGCTTGGAAGAAACCGATGCCGCGACAAAAAGTCGTGTCGCTTCCCATATGTCTGGCCGCACCGGTGCTTCGAAAAAAAGAACATCTTGCGGTATATTTTCGAGTAATCCGCGCTGTGCGTCCCGCAACATATAGGAATATTGCCCGCATCTTGCCGTGGTCGGCGTCAGACGCATACCTGCCAAGACCCGACCATACTCATGCACAACGATCCAGCGGCTAAGTGGAGTATCATATTGATCGAATTCCATCCCGTCAGTCTGAGGCAGATCCCAACCCTTGATATCGATAAAGACTTCACGGCGCGCCTTGAGATAATTGGCAAGCAACAATCCATGGCGATGCATGTTTCCGAACGACAGGGTTGTCGCCTGTACTTCCGCCGTCAGTTCCGGCGAAAGTCTTGTGAACTGGTTTTCCGCATGCTCGATTTCTTCGGCCCGCAACACAGGCGTCAGATACCGCTGCGGAGCGAGTTCCGGAAACGCTTCGACCGACCAATACGGGCGTTCTTCTTCTTTGAGTAACCCCATCCGACTCCCCGTTCGCAACTTGGCCCCATTAAATCATAGGTTGCAAACTTAAACCATAGTTCTGCCACTATTTCATGTTGCAATAGCGAAGAATATCCAGTGGTTTCAGGACACCTCAATATGTTGCCAAATTGGCTCAAGCCTCATCGCATTCCCGATATGCGCCAGAGGAAAAACAATCTAGGGTGATGCAAATGACAGGTGGGCTATGAAAAACAGACCTTTCTACCGCATCGACTTCCGCAATCCGCGCAACATCTTTCTTCTGAACGCCCAGATGAAGGATTACGCACGTGTTGGGGTCGAGCTTTTCGCCCAAAGAGTGGTGATCTATGCGGCTGCATTCGTTCTGGCAGCGGTCTATTACAGCTGGCAGCTCGCAGCAATCTCCCTATCCGTACTGATTATCTCCGAAACATTCGATTTCATGACGTTTCGCAGAACGCTCAAACTGGGCAATCGCAGCGTCGCCGAAACACGCACCTGTTTGCGGATGTTGCAGTTCGGCACGCTTCTGAGTGCTGGCAACATCAGCGGCTTTGCTCTTTCGATTGCCTTGTTGCAAGGGCATACAACACATTTCATGCCGCTATTTTTCCTCTTCGCAGCAGCATTATTTGCCGCGATGAACAACCATCAGATCACCTCAATTCTTCAACTGCGGCTGGCGATCTATTTCGCAACGTTTCTCTTTATCCCGCTTTATGACATCGTCGTTACCGGCGCGCCGCTTACGTCCGAGCTCTGGGCGCAGTTCTTTACCAGCCTCTTTGTGCTATTTTTCATTGCCGACTCCTCACGGGTTTCGACCCTGCTCTATCGAAAGACTCTCGAGCAGATGGAGAGCATCAGACAAGAGCATGAAAAGACCAAAGCTGCGCTGACTGCTAAATCGGAATTTCTGGCGACTGTAAGCCACGAATTGCGCACACCTTTGACCTCTATCAAGGGCTCACTTGATCTGGTCGGGCACGGCGCACTTGGCGAGATGCCCGAGAGAATGGAAAAGGTTCTTTCGATTGCGCAACGAAATGTCACGCGATTGAATGCCTTGATTAACGACCTTCTGGATCTTCAGAAGATGGAGGCCGGTCGTATGAGCTTCCAGTTTGATACCATTAATCTTGCATCATTGCTGGCACAGTCCGTTGCTTCCAACCAACCATTCGCGCGCAACCTGGACACCAATATCGTGCTCGAAAATATCGAGACTGATCTCTATGTCAGCGCCGATTCCACACGGCTCGAACAGGTTATGTCGAATATGCTGTCCAACGCCGCGAAATTTTCGGACCCCGGTGAAACAGTCACAGTTCGCGCAATACCCAAGGGCGACAAGGTCCGGATCGAGGTCATTGATCGCGGAATCGGTTTGGCCGAAAAACATCGCAGTAAGGTGTTCGAAGAGTTCAGCCAGTTGGACTCCTCTGACCGTAGAAAGGTCGGCGGAACCGGGCTGGGCCTGAATATTTCCAAGCGTATCATGGACGCCCATGCCGGTGTGCTGGACTACGCCAAGAATGAAGGCGCCGGCACGACGTTCTATATTGATCTCTCGTTGGTCAGCAACGTCAGCGACGACACCAAGGCGGACACTCTGACCGAGAATGAGGCGATAGCGCTCAGCGCCTGACGCAAAATCGTGGAAGGTGTCAGGAACTTGACATCAGTCTTCAGAAAAAATGAACACGCTCGCCAAGTACGATGCATAAACCCCTGTTTTTTAAGCGCTTAACACATCAGTAACCTTTGTTAGAGTTTTGTTAGTTTTTGTGGATATGTCATAGTTTCGCCTAGTTTTTTGGCGAAACTGAATACACGCATTACGAGAAAACTCACCTCGTATGCGTCTGGCGCGAACACAAAGGAGAAACGTAACATGAAGATCCTTGCAGTCGATGATGATCCGATCATCCTCGAGCTTCTTTCAGAGGTGTTGCGTGTAGTAGGTTTCACTAATTTAACTCTTTGCGAATCGGCGTATGAGGCACTCGAGTTGATCGAGGATGCCGCCGTACCGTTCGACTGCTTTCTGCTCGATATCCAAATGCCCAAAATGGATGGTATCGAGCTGACATCGGCCATTCGCAAGCTGCCGCAGCACGCCAAGACTCCGATCTTGATGATCACTGCGATGTCCGACCGCAGCTATATTGACGGCGCTTTTGCCGCAGGGGCCAGCGACTATATCACCAAACCATTCGAAGTTGGCGAGGTGCACGCACGGCTGCGTCTGATCGAATCCCTGGTTCTGGAGCGCAAGCAAAAGGACGATCGCAATCCCGTCGACACACCGAGCAACCCGTCATCGACTGTAACGCCCAGCGACCTGGAAAGACGCCTGTCGCTTCCGGGTATTGATGGCTTCATCGAATATCTCGCACTGGAAAACTATCTGATGCAGGTTTCGCGGGTTTCGCTTATCGGCATGTCGGCCTTCGGTGTCGTGGTGCCAAATCTCGAGCGCGTCTTCCAGTCAAGCAGCCTCTATGAATTCGAGGCAGTGGTTACCGATTTTGCCGAAGCGATTTCGGACACCCTGAAACCCGAGCAGTTCTTCGCCGCCCATGCCGGCGGGGGTGAGTTCATCTGCGTTCTGACGGGCGGCCCCCATTTTGACGCCAGCGCCTTTGAAGACCTGTTGAACGACAAGATTGCGGAAATGGATCTGCACTTCTGTGACGGGCGCCCAATGACCCTCAAGCCGGTAGTCGGAGACGCGTTTCCCTTACAGATGAAATCATCGCGCGGCATAGCCAGCACGCTCGTGCGCGCGCTTTCCGAGGCGGAAGTAGCATCAAGAACACCGCGCTCCAAGGCCCCCGAAACCTCCTCAAGCCCGCTTAAGGCTCTGTTCGGTTTTTGATCCTGTTGGAGCAAGTAGATATGCAAGCGACGAATGACATCAACCTGTCAGTTGGCCTTTCGCGAGTACGCGCGCGCTTTGTCGACGAGTTGAAGAACCGCTATTCGCGGTTGCTGCAACTGCGGTCTCAGCTGAGCAATGATGCAACCTCCACGGATGCCCTGATTGAAATTGGCCAGATCAGTCACAAGATCGCGGGCACGGCGGCAACTCTCGGGTTTCCCCAACTCGGAGCGGAAGCGGCCGAGATCGACGATTTCATCACCAGAAATGAAGTTACAGCCGACACCCTGTCGAGCGGCATCGTTCCGCAGATCGATCACATGAATGAGACGATAAACGCCGTCATTCAAGCTGACTGAACAGGGTTTGACATAAGCCTGCGGGTTACCCACCAATGGCCGTGTCTATAGCAGTTCGCAATTCTTCAGCAATAAAAGTGATCTGATCATCCGTCACGTTATAAGGCGGTGCCAACAGCACATGATCGCCCACCTGGCCATCCACCGTTCCAGAGCCGGGATAAACCATAAGACCCCGCGCAGCGGCTTCGGCCCCGATCTGTTGGGCCAGTTTGCGGGCGGACGGAAATGGCGCGCCCGTCTCACGCGACTGCACAAGCTCCACCGCCCAGAGCAGCCCTCGCCCCCGGATATCACCCACATGGGCGTGCTGGCCCAAGCGCTCATGCAATGCTGCCTGCAACACAGCACCCTGTTTCACAACATTCTGCGCCAGCCCGTCCGCCTCGATGATATCCTGCACCGCCAACGCGGCGGCACAGCAAACTGGATGCGCCATATAGGTGTGCCCATGGACAAACCCACCCGAGCCGTTTGCGAAACTATCATGCACCGCCTGCGAACACGCCACCGCACCAATCGGTAAATACCCCCCGCCCAGCCCCTTGGCCAACGTCACGATATCCGGCGCGATTCCCTCATCCTCACAGGCAAGGAACGGGCCGGTGCGATACACACCACACATCACTTCATCCAGGATCAACAGAACGCCGTGGCGGTCGCAAATCTCGCGAATGCGGGCAAAATAACCGGGCGCCGCCGCCACTGCACCGGTGGTGGCCCCCACCACGGTTTCGGCCATAAAGGCAGCCACGTTTTGCGCCCCCAGCCGCTGAATTTCCGCCTCCAGCGTATCTGCGGCGCGGCGGCCATATTCTTGCGGCGTCTCACCGGGCCGCGCATAGCGAAAATGAAAACAGGCATCAATCTGCGTGCGCTCGGGCAGCATCGGCGCATAGAGTGTGCGTCGCCCTTCATTGCCCGAACGCGCCAGCGCCCCAAGCGTGTTGCCGTGATAGCTCTGTCGGCGCGAAATCACGATATGGCGATCCGGCTGGCCGCGCTCCACCTGACACTGCCGGGCCATCTTCACGGCAGTTTCGACCGCTTCCGAGCCGGAACCGACGAAGTAAACCCGCTCCATACCCAGCCCGGCCCTGTCACAGATCCGCGCGGCCAGACGCTCTGCCGGGTCAGAGGTGAAGGCGCCGCTATGGGCATAATCCAGTTTCGCCATCTGATCGGCCACGGCGGCAACAACACGCGGGTCGCCATGGCCGATGCATGACACCGCCGCGCCCCCCGCCGCATCGAGATATCGCCGCCCTTGGGCGTCAAAGAGATATGCCCCCTCTGCCCGCACAGCCATCGGCGGGGTGGAATGGGCGCTGCGGTGGAAAACGTGACTCATTTCATGCATCCCTTTTATTGAGGCTGACATAGGTGCCGCTGTCATAGAGCGCCTGTTCGATTTGACCGATCCGCGCGGTTGCCTCGGGGCCAAGCTCGCTCAGAACCGCGGCAATCAATGCCTCAACCAGCGCCTGCGCCGCAGCGATAGAGGGAAAGAATGACGGCCCATCGACCGGAAAGATCAACGTTTCCGCCGCCAGCCGCGTCAGCGCGGTGGCGCGACTGTCCGACAGGCAGATCAAAGTTGCCCCCGTTGCCTCGATCGCGCGCGCGATCTGTTCAATCTCATGCCCGTAGGGGTCGAAATTGATCGACAGAACGGTATCGCTGCGTCTGAGCAACGCCAGATCAACCCCCAGCGCCGTGGCCTCGGCCCCCAGAAGAGTCACGTTATTGCGCAGCATCCGACACAGATAGGCGAAGGTCATACCCGGCCCCCGACAACTCATGAAAGCCGAGATGAACACGCGCTCGGCCCCGACCAGATGCTTGGCGGCGCGGGCGAACACTTCGGGCGGATTGGCCCATTCCGTATGATCGAGGTTGGCGCGATAGGCCCTGAAACTCTCGGCCACCAGCGCCTCGGCCCCGTTACGCGACAGCGCACGGGTGGCGCGCTCGGTATAAGGCACCGGCGTCTGGCGCAGGTGGCTGACGTGCAATTCGCGCAAATCAGCCCAACTGCTGAATCCCAACATCTGGCTAAAGCGCAAAAGCGTCGCCGGCGACACCCCCGCCCGTGCAGCAAGATCACGCATCGAGATCAGCGGCACGTCATCGGGATGATCCACCACATAGCGCGCCGCAAGCGCCACCTGCTTGGGCAAATCCGGCACGCTGGCCACGATACGGGCATGAAGCTCTGCAAGGGTCATGGGCGCTCTTTCCTGGCCGTCCGCTGCATCTCAACCTACCAGTTTCAGACGTTCTGGCGGAATGCGGCGGAACGGCAGTTGCGTTGTATCGGCCATTGCCGGGCCCGGTGTTTCAACCTGTGCAAAGGCGTCAAAACTGTTCCCGAATGACGCGCGGATATGGTTTTTGGCCTTGGCCAGCAACAGCGGAATCTGCGTCGCTTCGATCCCGTGGACATGAAAATATCCCGGATCATTGGGCGAATAAACACGGCTCGTAACGATGATACGCATGCGTCCCACCCGGATAAGCGCGGTCAGCCCAAGATCGATCGGGATGCCATGTTCCATTGGGCCGGAATTGATGAATTTCCCATCGGTCAGCCTTTCTACCACGCCCTGAACAGTGACCGGGCCGCCAAATCTAACATCGCGCTTGCCGCCAAGCGCCAGCGTCAGGGCCGCACCCTCCCCCGCCTGATGCGCCGCCTTGACCGCCTCTTGATCGGCGATGAAGGCAAAAACCGTGCCCTCGGGCAGATCAGCCTCAAGCGCGGCAGCCAAAAGTCCGGTTGTATCGCCATTACCACCAGACATCGGATTGTCGGACGGCTCAAGGATCGCCCAGCGCCGACCATCACGCCAAGGCACCTCCTTAAGCAGCGTCTCGGCGGCCGCTAACTCAGGCCGAAACCGGGGCGCACGCGCGCGCATCTCTGCCACCATACGATCAGCAGCGCTTTGCGCCGCCTCAACCGCTGCAGAAATCTCGGCGCGGGTAGTGCTGACCATCACGCCGGAATTGGCAGCAGGGACATCGGCATAGGCAAAGCTACCATAAGGATAGATCGCCAGCGGCTGACCTGCGCCAATCTGCTCCGCTTCCATTTGGCACGCCAAATCCTCGATCTCGGTCATCGGCCCGGGTTCGTCAGTACGCATGTTGAAACTGGGCAGGATCAGATCGCAGCACGCCAAAACAACCTTTCCACGCCCCCCTCGCGTGATCAGGTCAGCCAGCAGATCCAACGCGCAAATAGCCGCCTCTGGCATGTCTGTATGCGGATACTTGCGATAAACCGTGGCCCCGTCCAGCGCGGCGCACATCTCTGCCGTGGGGATGCAATGCATGTCAAAAGACGCCGTGATCGGCAGGTCGGGAAAACGCGCCCGCATCCGCTGCACAAGCGTGGTCTCTGGCGAAGCATCCTGCGTTCCAATGCACGAGCCATGCATCGAAAGATAAATCCCGTCGACACCCTCAAAAACCGGATCGTTCACAATTTCATCGGTCAGCCGGTCCAGCAAATCCTGCTCCACCGGCCCACCGGGAGCCGAGGCCGCAAGCCGCGAAAACACCAATTCCGCACCGGTTCTGTCCGCCCACTCAAACGCCCCACCGGTTTCCACCGTGGTGCCGCGAAACTGCTGTGCCGCCTGCGTGCCATACGCATATTCACGGCCCTCAAAATGGTCCAACCCAACTGTAGTGGCGGTAAAGGAATTGGCCTCGTGCCAAAGCCGCGCAACCCCGATCTTCATAATGTTCTCCATACTTATTGCACGCGCCTCAAAGCGCGTCAGCCACGCTATCCAAACAGCCGGTCAGAATCGTGGTTAGCTCGTCAATTTGCGCCTCGGTGATGATCAATGGTGGCGAAAACACCAACCCTTCGCGCACCGCACGGGTGGCAAGCCCGCGCTCAAAACACAGGTTGCGAACGCGCGTAGCTACCGACCCCAGCGGCTCAAACGGCGCACGCGTGGCCTTGTTTGAGGTCAGTTCAAGCGCCCACATGCCACCAACGCCGCGCACCTCGCCCACCAACGGATGCGCCGCCAGCCGACCCAGCCTGTCACCCATGCAAGGACCGACCGTGTCGCGCACATGCGCGACGATCCCCTCACGCTCGATGATGTCGATGTTTTCCAGCGCCACAGCGGCGGCAACGGGATGCCCCGAATAGGTGAACCCATGCGGCAAAACACCCCCCTGCCCACGCAATGCCCCGGCAACACGCGCGCCCACGCCCACTGCCGAAATCGGCTGATACCCACTGCTCAACCCCTTGGCCATGCACATGATATCTGGCGCGATGTCATAGGTTTGCGACCCAAACCAGTTGCCCGTTCGCCCAAACCCACAGATCACCTCATCAACGATCAGCAGGATATCGTATTTGCGACAAATCTCCTGCACGCGCGCCCAATAGCCCGGCGGCGGGGTGATGACACCGCCCGCACCCATCACCGGCTCCCCGATGAAAGCAGCCACATTATCTGCGCCAACCTCAAGTATCTTGGCTTCCACCCTATCGGCGGCCTCAACCCCATAGGCCGCGTCCGTATTGTCGCGCCCCGCCTTCCAGGCATAGGGCGCATCGGCATGCACAATGCCCGGTATCGGCAACCCCGGCAGATCGTGCATAGACGGCAGCCCGCACAGGCTTGCCCCCGCAATGGTCGAGCCATGATAGGCAAATTCTCGACTGATGATAATCTGACGTTCCGGCTTGCCCTGCGCCGCCCAATAGCCCCGCACCAACCGCAGCGCTGTGTCGTTCGCCTCAGACCCGGAATTGGCAAAGAAGAAATCTTCAACGCCCTCGGGCGTTAACCCGGCCAGCCGCTCAGACAGCTCGATCACCGGCTCATGCGAGGTCTTGAAGAAGGTGTTATAAAAGGCAAGTTGATCCATCTGCCGATGCGCCACTTCGCCCAGTTCCTTGCGCCCATACCCGATATTGACGCACCAAAGCCCGCCCATCCCATCCAGCAAACGGCGCCCTTCCGTGTCCCAAAGATACACTCCCTCACCATGGGTCATGACACGCGGCCCGCCCTCTTCGGCAAGCGCACGATGATCGGTGAACGGGTGCAAGTGATGCGCCAGATCAGCAGCCCTGAGCGCCTCTCCAGAGCGGTTGTGCAATACGGTATCGTTCATGAAATCCACTCCGTTGATCGGGATGCGCGCACCGTCATGCGCGTGCCCGTGTAACATCCATTTTCCATTCCAAAAGGTGGATGACCTGGCTCATGGCAAAGGTCAGCACCAGATAAATCACCGCTGCCATCGTATAGATCTCGATTGGCATATAGGTTTCCGCAGCAAGCGTGCGCGCAACCCCGGTGATATCCATCAACGTCACGGTTGACGCCAGCGAACTGGCCTTCACCATCAAAATCATCTCATTGCCATAAGCGGGCAACGCCTGGCGGATCGTCAGCGGCCAGGTGATGCGCCGAAACGCGGTAGCGGGCGACATGCCAACCGCGCGCGCGGCCTCAATCTGGTTGTGGGGCACCGACAGAATGCCACCGCGCAACACCTCGGCCGTATAGGCCCCGGTGTTGAGCGCCAGCGCAATCAGCGTGCACCAGAACGGCTCGCGCAGGACCACCCAGAAGACACTGTCACGAATACCCTCGAACTGCGACAACCCATAATAAATTAGGAATATCTGCACCAGAAGCGGCGTGCCGCGAAAGAAGAACACATAGGCCCCCGCCATCCACCGCAACGCGGCAAACCGGCTCAACCGCGCCAGCGCCGTCGGCAGCGCAATGGCAAATCCCAGAACCAGCGCCAATGCCACAAGTCCCAACGTCAACCAAAGCCCGCCGATCAGGTCAGGAAGCGCCTCTATCATTACATTGAAATTCATGACGCAGCCCGCCCGGCCACGCCGCGATTGGCCCGTTTCTCAAGCCCCTGCTGCACCAACATGACCACCGCAGTCATCGCCAGATAGATCAACGCCGCAAACAGAAAGAAGGTAAACGGCTCCTTGGTATAGCCGACCGCCATATCGGTCTTGCGCATCAACTCTTCCAAACCGATCACCGACACCAGCGCGGTTTCCTTCAGAATGATCAGGAACGTATTTCCCAACCCCGGCAGCGCAAAGCGCCATATCTGCGGCAGCAAAATCCGCCTGAAGGTGGTGGCGGGCGACATGCCAATCGCGCGCGCCGCCTCAAGCTGATTGTTTGGCACCGCCCGAATAGCGGCGCGAAATATCTCGGTCGCATAGGCCCCAAAGGTTAGCGACAACGCCGCCACCCCGGCACCAAAGGCCGATATGTCGATATAACCCTCATGTCCCAGTTGACGCGCGAACTGGTTGAGCAAGATCACTCCGCCGTAATAGATGAACAAGATCACCATCAGCTCCGGGATGCCCCGGATCAGCGCGGTATAAATACCGGCAAGCACCCGCAGCAGCCAATACCGCGACAGCTTCATCGTCGCCCCGATCAGCCCAAAGACCAGACCAAAAAGCAGCGACACAAGCGCAAGCTGAATAGTCATCAGCGTGCCCTGAAACAAAAGATGACCAAAGCCTTCAAGATCGAACACGAGGGGCGCTTCCTGTCAGTCAGAAGCGCCGCACCCCACAAAGGAGCGCGGCGCAATGGGCATTATTCAGCGCTGATCGAGAACGGGAAGTATTTCGCGTTGATCTCGGCGTAAGTGCCATTCTGCTGGATCGTGTCGAGCGCACCGTTCAAGCGGCCAAGCAGTTCGGAATTGCCTTTGTCCACCGCAATCCCGGCACCCGATCCGATGTATTCCACGTCCTTCACAGGATCACCCTTGAATTCAAACGCGTCGCCGCCTTCCTTTTCAAGCCAGTTAAACATCAACACCTGCTGCGCCACGACGCCATCCAGACGGCCCGCTTGCAAATCAAGGTTGTGGTTTTCCACCGTGTCATAAGTTTTCAGCGTCGCACCGGGAAACTTCTTTTCCATCAGAGTGGCATAGGTGGTTGCGCGCTGTACACCGATGGTTTTCCCGTTCAGCCCCTCGGGCGTATAGGTAATGTCACTGCCCTTGGGCGCAATCAACGCGGCGCCGGCGGCATAATAGGGGTCGGTGAAATCCACCGCCTTCTTGCGCTTCTCGGTGATCGACATAGAGGCAACGATGGCGTCATATTTGCCCGCCTTCAGCCCCGGAATAATGCCGTCCCAGGCCTGCGTGACGATCTCGCAATCGGCCTTCATCTCAGCACAAAGTGCCTTGGCGATCTCCACGTCAAAGCCCTGAACCACGCCGCTTTCGTCAACAAAGTTGAACGGCGGGTAAGCGCCTTCTGTCGCAATACGGATTGAATCAGCTGCAGCCCCTTGAGCAAGAAATGCAGCAAGCGCGGCGGCAAGAATATGTTTGGGTGTCATGAAATAGTCCTCCAGTCGGTTGAGTTGTTTTCAATTGTTATGGTTGGTTTTGGCCGCCGTCAGATCCCCGAAAGAAACTGTCGGCAGCGGTCGGATTTTGTGTGTTCAAAGACCTCCTCGGGCGTGCCTTCCTCCTCCACCAGACCCTGATGGAAATACATCACCTTCGAGGACACATTGCGCGCGAACTGCATTTCATGCGTCACCACAATCATCGTGCGTCCTTCATCGGCCAAAAGCTGCATGACGCGCAGCACCTCGCCCACCAGTTCGGGGTCGAGTGCCGATGTCGGCTCATCAAACAAAAGCGCCTGTGGCTCCATCGCCAACGCGCGCGCAATCGCTGCGCGCTGTTGTTGCCCGCCCGACATATGCGCCGGATAGGCATCGCGTTTTTCCGATAGCCCCACCTTTTCAAGCAAAGCTTCGCCCCGATCACGCGCCTCACTGCGGCCAAGGCCCAGAACACGCAGCGGCCCTTCGGTGATGTTTTCCAAAACCGTCAAATGGCTCCAGAGCGCAAAATCCTGAAACACCATCCCCAGTTCCGAGCGGATACGCTGCAATTGGCGCCGGTCGGTCGGTTCAAGCCCATCCTTGCCCTGGCGGGTCTTGATTTCCTCACCCGCCACGCGGATCGTTCCGGCCGAGGGCATTTCCAGCATGTTGATGCAGCGCAGAAAGGTCGATTTACCTGACCCCGACGCGCCGATGATCGACACCACGTCGCCCCGTTCAGCGGTCAGATCAATCCCGCGCAAGACCTTGACCTTGCCAAAGCTTTTTTCAAGCCCTTCGATTTTCAGTGCCGGTGCGGACGGGGTGACAGACATAAGTGTTCAGAGTCTTTCAATGTTGCAAATCGCACCATGAAACAAATGTGCGCTTTATAGATTTTATAAAACACTCATTTCATCACCGCTTGTCAAGACTCTCATGCGCATCAGAAATTCATGCGCGAAAACCGCTCATTTTGTGCGCTTTTCGCGCTCTGATACGAAGGATATAGCGCGCCCGTCAGGGCACACTTGCAGTCAAGAATGGTCATCAGCGAGAACAGGTCACGCCTCCAACCTAATCTTACCCTCTTAGAAAATGGCCGCCGGCAACCACGTCGCAAGCACCGGGAAAACCCAGATCAACAACACCCCGATCGCCTGCAAACCAATGAACGGAACCACGCCTGCATAGATGTGACCAGTGGTCACTTCCTTGGGCGCCGCCCCGCGCAGATAGAAAAGCGAGAAGCCGAACGGCGGCGTCAGGAAACTGGTTTGCAGGTTGATCGCGATAAGAATGCCAAGCCAGATCGGATCATGCCCCATCAAGATCAACGTCGGCGTGACCAAAGGCAAGACGATCACCGAGATTTCCACAAAATCGAGAAAGAACCCGAGAAAGAAGATGAAAATCATGCAAAACAGCAGCGCGCCATTGGCCCCGCCCGGCATGTTTGACAGCAACGTCGCCACCCGCTCTTCGCCCCCCAAGCCGATGAAAACCAGCGAGAATATACCCGCCGCCAGGATCGTGGCAAAGATCATCGAGGTCATGGTCAGCGTCGAACTCACCGCTTCATGTACGACCTTCTCGCGAAACGCCGCACGCAGGGCCAGCATAATGGCAATCGCCCCCACCAGAACCATGATGGCGTAAGCGGCCCCGCCCAGATACGAGGCAAGCCCCAGATCATCACGTTGCAAACGAACCGGAAAAAGACCCGCCAGAATGCCAACTGACACCAGCGCCCCCGTCCCGATCAGGATCAGCTTGGGGTTTATGCCAAGGCGCACGCCCGTCATCAAAAGCGCGCCCACGGCACCAACAGACGCAGCCTCGGTCGGGGTGGCAATACCACCCAGAATAGCGCCCAGAACCGCAAAGATGAGCAGAACCGGCGGCACAATCGCCCGGATCACCTCGCCGCGATCCGGCTTGGCCATATCCGCAGGGGCCGGTGGCATATCGTCGGGGCGCAAGACCCCGCGAAGCAAAACATAAATCAGATAAAGCGCAACCAGAAGCAATCCCGGCACCAACGCAGCAGCAAAGAACTGCCCTACCGACAGCGCCTCAACCGAAAACTTGCCCTGTTCGTATTGCGCCTGTTGATAAGCATTCGACATCACATCGGCCAGGATAATCAAAAGCGTCGAAGGCGGTATGATCTGCCCCAGCGTCCCGGCCGTGCAAACGATGCCCGACGCTACACGCGGGTTATACCCGGCGCGCAACATGGTCGGCAGCGCGATCATGCCCATCGCAACCACCGTTGCCCCGACAATCCCGGTCGAAGCCGCCAAAAGCGCGCCCACCAGAATAACCGATATTCCCAGCCCGCCACGCAATTGGCCAAACAAGCGCCCCATCGTGTCGAGCAATTCTTCCGCGATGCGGCTTTTCTCCAGAACCGCCCCCATCAGCACAAAGAGCGGAATAGCGATCAGCACCTGATTGCTGATCAACCCAAACACCCGCTGACTCATGGCGCCCAAAAGCGTGATATCCATCACGCCCAGCATCCACCCCAGATAGGCAAAGAAAATGCCGATCCCGGCGATGCTGAACGACACGGGAAACCCTAGCAGGATTGCCGCCATCAACGCGCCAAACATGATCAGATCAAGATATTCGCTCATTGCGCGGCCCTCCGGGACAAAAGCCCGATCAACTGAGAGAGCGATTGCAGAATGACAAGAATGCAGAAGGCCGGAATAAGCGTTTTCAGCAAGAATACCGCCTCAATCCCGCCAACTGACAACGGCCCTTCAAGAATTTTCCACGAGTTTCGAACCGACGGCCATGACCAGTAGAGCAGCGCCGCCATCGACGGCAGCAGAAAGAAAACATGCCCGAAAATGTCGATGCGCCGCTGTGCTGCGGCGCTGACCTTGGCGTAAAACACATCCACCCGGACGTGCTTATCCACCAACAGCGTATAGCCCGCCCCAAGCATGAAAAGTGTGGCGTGCAGATAAAGAACACTTTCCTGCGCCGCGATAGAATTGACCCCGAAAACATAGCGACCGACCACGATGAAGAACTGGATCAGAACCATCAGCAACGCCAGCCAGCGCACCAGATTCGCCGTGGTTGTGTTGACCCCGTCGATCACTCTCGCAATTCGGTCCATCTATCTCTCCCCGATTGATCAGTAACAGACGCGCGAGGTCCCCCGCGCGTCTGATTGTCTTTAGTACCCCATAACGCTCGCGCGGGCATTCATCTGCCCGTTGTCGGCATAGGTCATGTAACCGCCAACGCTATCGCGGTACGCGATAAAGCTCTCGGTGATTTGCTTCACCAATGGGTCGTCGTTCTGGCGCAACTCGTCAATCACTTCGCCAGCGGCCTTGCCCATTGCGGTGATGACATCCTCGGGGAACATCTTGACCATAACGCCATGCTCTTCGACCATCGTCTTGAGCGAAAGCGCATGTTTGGTCGTGTATTCCGTCCAAACCGGGTTGTAGAGACTTTCGCAGGCATAGCTGACCGCTTGCTTGAGATCATCCGGCAACTCGTTATAGACATCACCGTTGACGCCGCATTCTTCTGCCGACGACGGCTCGCCCACGCCGGGCCAATAGTAGTTCTTGGCAACCTGATAATAACCAAGCGCGCTATCCGTCCACGGGCCAATAAATTCACCCGCATCCAGCGCCCCGGTCTGCAATGCCTGGAACATCGCCGGGCCACTCATGGCTTCCGCCGCCATGCCCAGCTTGCTGGCCATTTCCGAGGCAAGCCCGGTGGTGCGGAACTTCATACCCTTCAGGTCTTCTGCCGAGTTGATCTCGTTGCGGAACCACCCACCCCACTGCGGGCCAGAGTTGCCACACAGGAACGGCTTGATACCAAACCGGCCATACATCTCGTCATAAAGCGCCTGACCACCACCGTGATAAAGCCAGCCAAACTGCTCGTCCGCGCGCAGACCAAAAGGCTGCGACCCAAAGAGCAGGATACCCTTGGATTTGCTGCCCCAATAGGCCGGAACCGCATGATAAAGCTCGGCAGTGCCTTCGCTCACGGCATCAAACGCGCCCGGTCCGGGAACCAACTCGCCCGAAGCATAGAGTTTGACCTCGATACGCCCGCCCGAAAGCGTGGTGATCCGGTCTGCAAGGTTCTGCGCCGCAACACCCGGCCCAGGCAAGTTCTTGGGCCATGCAGTAACCATTTTCCACTGGCGCTTGTCTTGCGCAATAGCCGGGCTGGCCAGAGCTGTCGCCGCCGCGCCCAGCGCGCCCGCCTTCAAAAATTTACGTCTCTCCATTGGTCTCTCCTTTTTATGAACCTTGTTATCCAAGTATTGCGGGCAGGTTCAGCCCGTTCTCTCGCGCACAATCGCGCGCAATTTCATAACCAGCATCGGCATGACGCCAGACACCGGACGCAGGGTCGTTCCACAACACCCGCTCAAGCCGCTTGGCCGCCTCGGGCGTGCCGTCAGCACAGATCACGACACCGGCATGCTGGCTGAATCCCATGCCAACGCCGCCCCCATGGTGGATACTGACCCAAGTGGCCCCCGACGCGGTATTGACCAGCGCATTCAGCAACGGCCAATCCGACACGGCGTCCGAACCATCGCGCATCGATTCCGTTTCACGGTTTGGCGACGCAACCGAGCCGCTATCAAGATGATCGCGTCCAATCACGATCGGCGCTTTCAATTCACCACTGGCAACCATCTCGTTAAACGCCAACCCCGCGCGATGGCGATCCCCAAGCCCGATCCACGCAATACGTGCAGGCAGACCCTGAAACGCGATGCGATCACGCGCCATATCAAGCCAGTTGTGCAGATGCGTGTTCTCGGGGAACAATTCTTTCATCTTCTGGTCGGTCTTGTAGATATCTTCCGGGTCACCGCTCAGCGCGACCCAGCGAAACGGCCCAATCCCACGACAAAACAGCGGCCGAATATAAGCCGGCACAAAGCCGGGGAAGGCAAACGCATCCTCCAACCCTTCTTCAAGCGCCATCTGACGGATATTGTTGCCATAATCGACCGTCGGCACACCGGCATTATGGAAATCGACCATCGCGGCCACTTGTACTTTCATGCTGGCGCGGGCCGCCTTTTCAACCGCTTTCGGGTCGCTCTCGCGTTTGGCTTTCCACTCGGCCATGGTCCAACCCTGCGGCAGATAGCCATTGATCGGGTCATGCGCGCTGGTCTGATCGGTCACGATATCGGGGCGCACACCGCGCTTGTAGAGTTCGGGAAACACATCCGCGGCATTGCCCAGTAGCGCGACAGATTTCGCCTCACCCGCCGCCGTCCAGCGCTCGATCATCTCCAGCGCTTCATCAAGGCTGTCGGTCTTCTCATCGACATAACGCGTGCGCAGCCGGAAATCGATGCTGTCGGGGTTACACTCCACCGCCAAACAGCAGGCCCCGGCCATCACCGCCGCCAAAGGCTGCGCGCCGCCCATGCCACCAAGCCCACCGGTCAAGATCCACTTGCCCTTAAGGTCGCCATCGTAATGCTGACGCCCGGCCTCGGCAAAGGTTTCATAAGTACCCTGCACGATCCCTTGCGAGCCGATATAAATCCACGATCCGGCGGTCATCTGGCCATACATCGCCAGACCTTTCTTATCGAGCTCGTTGAAGTGATCCCAATTGGCCCAATGCGGCACCAGGTTCGAGTTGGCAATCAACACGCGCGGCGCATCCGTGTGGGTTTTGACCACGGCAACCGGCTTGCCCGATTGCACGACCAGCGTCTCATCCGCCTCCAGCCGTTTGAGCGTATCAACAATCAGATCGAAATCTTTCCACGTCCGCGCGGCGCGGCCAATGCCACCATAAACCACCAATTCATGCGGGTTCTCGGCCACATCCGGATGCAGGTTGTTCATCAACATCCTAAGCGGCGCTTCGGTCATCCAGCTTTTCGCGTTCAATTCGGGGCCGGTGGGGGGATAAATATCTCGGGTGTTCTTGCGCGGATCGCTCATTGGGGCCTCCAGTGTGTAATAATTGCGGGGGATGACAGCACAATCAGGCATCGCACTGCGCGGCGAACCCGCACAAACCAATCCGATGCATCTGCCATCGGGGCAACCTTAGCGTCGTGAAATGTATAGGTATCTGACATGGGTTGCCCTACGTAAAGATCGTGCTTATCATTAATATGTAGCTACTTAAAAAGTCAATGGAATCGTCCCCATGAAAATTATCAATGCCAGACAGACGCTTACCGCCAACGGATGGCAAGAAGATTTGCAGATTTGCATCGATAAAAACGGCCGAATCGTAAAAATTGGGCAACCCACGTCTACCCCGACAGCATCCGTCGACATGCTTTTGCCCGCACCCACCAACCTGCACAGTCATGCGTTCCAACGCGCCATGTCTGGCCTGACCGAAGCGCGCGGCCCCGATCCAAGCGACAGTTTCTGGACTTGGCGGCAGTTGATGTATCGCTATCTTGACCGGCTCACACCCGACCATGTTCAGGCCATTGCCGAGATGGTCTTCATGGAAATGCTCGAAGCGGGCTATGCCAGCGTCGCCGAATTCCACTACCTGCATCACGATATCGCGGGCGCGCAATACGCCAACCCTGCCGAGATGTCCGCGCGCATCATGGCCGCCGCGCAAAACACCGGCATCGGCCTCACTCTGCTTCCCGTGCTTTACCAATTTGGCGGCTGCGATCAACGCCCACTGGTGGGTGGCCAACAACGCTTTGGCTGCACCCCGGATCAGTTTCTGCGCCTTCACAGCGACGCCGCCGCAATCGTCGCCCAAGGCCCGTCTGACTATCGCACCGGCGTTGCCCCCCATTCCCTTCGCGCCGTCGACAAAGTTGGGCTCGACGCGGCCCTGACACTCGCCAACGGCAACCCGATCCATATGCATCTGGCCGAACAGGTTGCCGAAGTGGAAGAACTCATCGCTCACACTGGCGCACGCCCCACCGAATGGCTGCTCGACAACTATAAGGTCGATGAAAACTGGTGCCTGATCCACTGCACCCAGATGACCGAGGACGAAACCACCCGCCTCGCCCGCTCCGGCGCTGTGGCGGGCCTTTGCCCGATAACCGAATCCAGCCTTGGGGATGGCATATTCAACGGCACGCAATATCTGACGGAAGGCGGCGCAATCGGCATGGGCTCTGATTCAAACGTCCACATCGCCTTGTTCGAAGAACTGCGCACTCTGGAATATTCTCAACGTCTGCGTGACCGCTCGCGCGCGGCCTTGGCGACGGCGCAAAAATCCACTGGCCGGGTGCTATTCGAAGAAGCCACCAAAGGCAGCGCGCAGGCCGCTGGGCGCGACGCAGGTCAGATTGCCCAAGGTGCTTGGGGCGATCTCATCGGCATAAACACCGACAACCCATGGATTTGCAACCGTCACGGCGACGTCGCATTGGATAGCCTGATCTTTGGCGGCCACGGCCACGCCTGCGTCACAGATGTTTGGAGCGCAGGCCGCCACGTGATAACCGACGGTCGCCATTCCGCTCGTGAAGGTATAATGGAGGCCTTCCAATCCACTGTTCAACAATTGGGGCAAGACATTTGACGCAAGAGCTGCGCCATTCCTGGACCGACATCCGAGACCGCATTCATGCGCGTATTCTCGACCGCACCTATCGCCCCGGCGACAAGCTGCCACGCGACGAAGACATCGCACAAGAACTCGGCTGCGCGCGCAGCACGGTGCAACGCGCCATGCGCGATCTCTCAGACGCCGGAATTGTCGAACGCAAACGCAAGGGCGGAACCCAGGTTCGCGCCGACCCGGTCACCCGCGCGACGCTCGACATTCCCATAACCCGCAAGGAAGTCGAAAACCGCGGCGGCGTCTATGGCTATCAACTCTTACACGTGGCAACCGAAGAAACCCCGCCATCGGTCGTCGCAACATTCACGCTCCGTCAGCCACGCAAAATGCTGCACGTCGAGGCGCTACACCTCGCCGATCAACGCCCCTACATTCTCGAAGATCGCTGGATCTGCCTCGAAACATCGCCGGAAATCCTCAACGTGGATCTCGGCGTGCAAAGCGCAAACGAATGGCTGGTGCGCAACAAACCCTACAACCGCTGTGACATGCGTTTTTATGCGATCGAAGCAGACAGCAAAGTTGCCCGCCAAATTGACGCGCCAAAGGGTGCTGCCCTGTTTGTGGTCGAACGAACAACCTGGATCGAAAATGCCCCAATCACCACGGTGCGCTCGGTAACCCGCCCCGGCTATCAACTTCTGGCACGATCCGAATAAACTACCGGAACCGACCTGCCAAACGGCATCACCAAACTACTCTCAGGCAAGCAACCCGCGCGCAATGATTGTGCGTTGAATTTCCGATGACCCCTCGTAAATTCGAAATATCCGCAAATCGCGCAGATAGCGTTCCAACGGGAAATCGCGGGTGTATCCATAGCCCCCGTGAATCTGCAATGCCCTGTCCGCAATCCGCCAGGCCGCCTCGGTGGCATAGAGTTTGGCAAAGGCGGATTCGCTTGAATACCGCTCACCTGTGCCGCGTTTGACCGCCGCCTGCATCGACAATGCCCGCGCCGCCGCCAGTTCGGTGGCGCAATCAGCCAGCATGAATTGCAGCCCCTGAAATTCGGCAATCGGATGCCCGCCAACCTTGCGCTCCTTGGCGTAGGAAATTGCCGCTTTCAATGCCGCATCCGCAATGCCCGTGGCCTGCGCCGCAACCTCGATCCGTCCGTTATCGAGCACCTTCATCGCCGTGCGAAAGCCGCTGCCCTCTGCGCCAAGCCGGTTTGCCTCCGGCACCCAGCAATCAAAGCTGACGCCAAACACATGCCCGCCCTTCAGACCCATGGTGCGCTCATTCGGCGCAATATCAACGCCTTCGGTGGTTTTGGGTTCAACCACAAAGGCACTAACGCCGCGTGCCCCGCCCTCGCGATCGGTCTTGGCGTAAACCACAATGAAATCCGCCGCCCCGGCATTCGAGATAAAGCACTTCGCGCCCCTAATGCGATAGCCATCGCCTTCGCGCACAGCATAGCTCGCCATATCCGCCGGGTTCGAACCCGCCTGTGGCTCGGTCAACGCAAACGCGCCCAGCGTTTTGCCCGCCGCCGCATCCGGCAAAAACCGCGCTTTCAACTGATCATCTGCGCCCAGCAAGATCGAATCCGTCGCCAAAAAATGCGCCGTCAACATCGACGCAGTTGATCCGCACGCCCCGGCAATCGCCTCAACCGCCGCGTAAAGCGCAGGACCGGACAAGCCGACACCCCCCATATCCTCGGGCAGGTTCATGCCCAGCAATCCCATCTCGGCCATCGCGGGCAAGTGCAGGGTGGCAAATATCGCCTCCTCATCAAGCCGTGCCGCCTCAGGCGCCAACACCTCGGCAGAAAACCGTTCGATCTGGTCAGTTACCGCGCGTTCGTCTTCACCTATGGGATAGCTCATCGGGTCTCTCCTTTGGCCAATCCGGCCAGAATTACTTCCGCATCTGCATTCAATCCCGGCGCGGCCTTGCGACCACCGCGCCGCGCGCCGCTGAAATGCACCGGCTGTTCCGGCACGTTCAAACGCCCCAAATCAGGATGCACCACCTCTGACGACAAGCCGCGCTCAACCGCTTGCGCTGACCCCCAGGCCTGCGCCACCGATTGAATCTCCGACGCCGGAATTCCGGCCTCCGACAGCCGCGCAACAACCTCCGCCACACACCGCTCGCCCGCCCAAACCTCAATCCGTTCGGCAAGTGCGGGTTCATTTTCACGCCGCAACGGGTCTGTGGCAAACCTCGGATCACCCACCAAGTCGGGCTGTCCAATCACCTCGCAGAACGTAGCAAACAACCGGTCATTTAAAACCGCCACCGCGAAATGCCCATCCATCGCCGGATAAGTGCCAAACGGTGCCGAAAGCGAATGGCGGTTGCCAGTGCGCGTCGGGGTATCACCGCCCATCAACGTGCGACACGCCAACACCGGCATCATTGAGGTCAACGCATCAAACAGCGCCACATCCACATGCCGCCCCTTGCCGGTCCGCTCTCGATCAAACAACGCCACCATCGTGCCCCAGGCCGCAAATAATCCACCCGCTACATCGCCCAGCGCTTCACCGATCATGGTCGGCGATCCGCCGGGCTCTCCGGTCGCATCCATCAGACCACTCATTGCCTGAATGATAATGTCATACGCGGGTTTGGCCGCGTTGCTCCCGGTCTGCCCGAAACCCGAAACCGACACATAGACCAGACCCGGAAACTCGTCGCACAGCGCATTGACCCCGAGGCCCAGCTTGTCCATCACTCCGGGCCGAAAATTCTCAACCAACACATCTGTATCGCGCAGCAACGCCTTGATGGTGGCAATATCGCGCTCAGACTTCAGGTTCAAAACGATTGAGCGCTTGCCCCGGTTCATCGCCTGAAACAATAGGCTCTCGCCCTGCTCGAAAGGGCCAATATGGCGATAATCATCGCCATGGGCGGCTTCCACCTTGATCACATCCGCCCCAAGATCAGCCATCAATGCGGTGCAATAGGGCCCAGCCAGAACCCGCGTGAAATCCAGAACGCGCACGCCTTCAAGCGGTTTGGCTGTCGTGGCCGTTGACGAATGTTGCATTGAACCTCCAGTTTGATTGGCTGGAGTTTAACGGGATCTATGCTATAATCCGAAACATCGATTTATCATATAGCCATAAATGAAACCTATACCCATAACCCTTCGCCAGATTGACTACGTCATTGCCACCGCCGATGGTGGCAGCACAGCCGCCGCCGCGCGGGCCTTGAACGTCTCGCAACCATCGGTGTCGCTGGCGATTGCAAAGGTCGAGGATCATCTCGGCCAACCTCTGTTTGCCCGCACCGTCGGCCAAGGCTTGATTCCAACCGCCTTCGGGCGCCAGAAGCTGGGTGAGTTCCGCGCCCTTCGCACCCAGGCCCGGCAGGTTCTCAATACCACGACCGACGAACCGACAATCCTGAATCTCGGTGTCTTTTCAACGCTTGGCCCGCTCTACGCGCCCTCTCTGGTGCGCCGGTTTCAAGACGACCATCCAAACACCGGCATTCACCTCTTCGAAGCAAATCTTGAAACCTTGTCGGACTGGCTCGAAACCGGGCAAATTGATGTGGCACTAACCTATGAGTTTGGCTTGCCATCAAATCTCGACATCACACCGCTCGCCGATGTGCGCCCCTATGGCCTTCTTCCCGGCGGCCATCCTCTGGCCGGTCGCAAAGCCGTCAGCATGGCAGAATTGCTGCGTGACCCGCTGATCCTGATGAACCTGCCGCACAGTCGCGCGTATTTCCTGACACTGGCACAAATGCACGGGATCAACCCAAAGATCGCCTATGAAACAGGCTCGGTCGAAATGCTCCGCTCGATGGTCGCCAACGGCTTGGGCGTCGGACTCTTGGCGACCGACATTCCTCACGACACCGCCTATGATGGCCAACCCGTCATCCGCATGCCGCTCGAGGGGAATCTTGCACCGCACCGCATCGCCCTGGTCAGATCAGGACGATTGCGAACAACCGCCCTGCAAGAGTTGTTCTGCCACTATGCCGTTCAGTTCTTTGCGTCCTGACCCGCCCTGAAATCCATCCTCCCGTTCTTGTCCAAACCGACCCGGTGAACAAAACAATACCCCGCCAAGTCTAAATACTTCGTAAATTTCGCCCACCCGGCTTGAAAGACCACGCCTCAGATGATCCCCTGCGCTCACGGAGGTCTCGCGAAAGGCAAAATGATGACCGGGCCGCACCAACCAACAGACCCTTCTCCCCGCCAACGCACAAATGCGCGCATCATCGCGCCGGTGGCCACCCAATTGCGCATCGCGGGCGCGCTGTCGGTCCTCTCCGGGCTGATCTGGCCGTTGCAGGCGGCGGCATTGGCCTGGGCCGTTTCGGGCTGGGTTTCGGGGGACATGGGGCGCACCGCCCCCGCCGCACTCCTCTTCGTCCTGGGCGGGCTCTTGCGCGCGCTTCTCATCCACCGCTCCGGGCGCTATCTTTTTGATGCCGCAGACCTGACAATCGCGCGCGAACGCAGCGTATTGATCGCCCGCGAAGCCCGCGCACGCACCAGCCTCGGCTCAGCGGAAATCGCGGCACTTCTGGTTCAAAAACTGCCGCTGCTTCAGCCATGGATCACCCGCTACCATGTGGCGATGCTCCGGGTCGCAATCCTGCCACTTGTCCTGCTCGCCCTAACGTTCTGGTTTTCTTGGGCCGCTGGGCTGGTTTTGCTGGTTGCCGGGCCGCTGATCCCGGTTTTCATGGCCCTGGTCGGCATGGCAGCAGAGGAAGCCTCGCGCCGTCAGATGGTCGAAATCGGGGCGATGAATGCCATGCTGATGGACCGCTTGTCAGCCATGCTCGACATCCGGCTTCTCGGCGCCTCCGACCGTGCAACAGCCGATTTTGACGCCCGCGCCGAGGGGTTGCGCCTGCGAACTATGGCCGTGCTGCGCGTGGCCTTTCTATCTTCGACCGTGCTGGAACTCTTTAGCGCCATCGGCGTGGCGATGGTCGCGGTATTTGTCGGCTTCACGCTTCTGGGGGAAATTCAGTTTGGAAGCTGGGGCACCCCCCTCGGCCTTGGCCAGGGGCTTTTCTTGTTGCTGATCGCGCCGGACTATTTCCAACCCTTCCGCGATTTGGCCGCCGCATGGCACGATCGCGCGGCCGGTTTATCGGTCGTCGAAGAACTCGACGCGCTCGACGCCGCCGACCGCCTGCCCTTCCTCGGACTGGCCGCTTCGAGTCCCCCCTTGCAAGGCCCCCTGACGCTTGTACTGGCAAGTGCCACAGTCAAGCTTTCCACCCAGAACCTGCCGCTCCCGGATCTGCAATTTCACGCTGGTCAATCCCTCGCCCTGACCGGTCCAAGCGGCGTGGGCAAAAGCACCGCCCTTGCCGCCATTGCCGGTCTGCTCCCGCTCGCTCAGGGGCGCATTTCGGTCTGTGGCATCACGCTTAACGACGCTACCGCCGATGCCTGGCGCGCCCGCGTCACCCTGATCCCGCAGGCCCCGCATTTCCCCGATCAGACCCTGCGCCATTGGCTCGATCCCCAAAACACCGGCACCGATCCCTTGCCCGCCCTGAAACTGGCCGAGGCCGAGCAGATCGTGAAACGCTTGCCCGACGGGCTTGATGCCCGCCTTGGCGAGACCGGTGGCGGCGTATCCGGGGGCGAGGCCCGCCGCCTTCTTATCGCACGCGCAATTCTCAGCGGGCGCGAGCTGATCCTTGCCGATGAGCCAACGGCAGACCTCGACCCCGACACCGCCGCTCTCGTCATCCGCTCGCTGACCCGGCTGAAACAACAGGGCCACAGCCTCATCGTTGCAACCCATGATCCCGCGCTTGCCGCCGCGATGGAACGAACCGTCGAGATGCAGCCATGAAGGTGCTTTTGCCTATCCTCCGCCTGCTCATAACAGCAGCCCCCTGGGCAATGGCACGCGGCGCCGCGCTTTCCGTCATCGTTTTGCTGATGGGCGCGGCACTGCTTGGGCTGTCGGGTTGGTTCATCACCGCAACGGGCATGGCGGGCCTCGCCGGTATCGGCATCGCATTTGATGTCTTTCGCCCTTCCGCTGGGGTGCGGTTTCTGGCACTCGGGCGCACCGCCGCGCGGTATGGCGAACGCTTGTTGACCCATGATGCGACGCTGCGCGCCCTCGCGGCGCTCCGCGTCACCCTGCTATCCCGTCAGGTCAAACTGGGCGCGCGCGACCTTGCACGCCTGCGCAGCGAGGCCACCCTGACGCGGATCGTTTCGGATGTGGATGCGCTTGACGGGGTGGTTCTGCGCCTCCTGCTGCCCGGCCTTGCGGCGCTCCTCACCCATGCAATCGTATTCCTGTCGCTTGGCTGGCTCACGGATTGGCCTATCGCATGGGCTGTGCTGGCCGGATATGTGCCGCTGGCGGCGCTTGTTCTCTGGCGCTTGGCGCGCCGCACCGTCCTGCCCTCCGACAAGGCCGAGACCCAGGCCCAGAGCTTGCGGCGCGGCATGATCGACATGATCCGCAACCGACAGGCGCTGATCCTGCAAGCGGGCCTCGGTTCGCGCGAGGCGGATCTTTCCGACATCGACACAGCCGCACGCCAATCGGCGCGCACCCTCGATCAAGCCGAGCGTACCGCCACCGCCGCGCTCTCGATTCTGGTCGCGCTGACGACCGGGCTTGCGCTCTTCATCGGCGGGGCGCTGGTCGCACACGGCGCGCTCTCCCCGGCGCTTGGCGCGATCGGCATCTTCGTCGCGCTGGCGCTTGCCGAAACCCTGCCACCGCTTGCCCGTGGACTGGCCGAATACGGCAAGATGACCGGCGCGGCCCGCCGAATTGGCGCCGATTCAGAACCCCAGTCAGGCACAAATCCCAGACATGACACCGGCCTGCCCGGCGCACCGGTGCTCACCATCCGCCAACCCGGCCTCACCCTCGATCTTTCACCCGGCAAAGCCGTTGCCCTGACCGGCCCAAGCGGCAGCGGCAAGACCAGCCTTTTGATGCAGATCGCCGGATTGGCCGCAAGCGATGGCATAGCGATCTTCGGGCGCCCTCCCGGCGACTGGACAGAAGCTGCGCTGCGCGAAATCGTCACCATGGTTCCGCAACGCAGCGCCTTGATTACAGGCACAATTCGCGAAAACCTCGCACTGGCCAGCGATGCCAGCGATGCCGCGATGTGGCACGCGCTCGATGCCATCTCCCTCAGCGACGAAATCCGCGAACGCGGCGGTCTCGATGCTCAACTGGGCGAAGCGGGCGCAGGTCTTTCGGGCGGACAGGCCCGCCGCCTGACACTGGCGCGCGCCATCCTGAAACAACCGCGCCTTTTGCTGCT
Source organism: Rhodobacteraceae bacterium LMO-JJ12 (assembly GCA_021555075.1). Taxonomy (NCBI): domain Bacteria; kingdom Pseudomonadati; phylum Pseudomonadota; class Alphaproteobacteria; order Rhodobacterales; family Paracoccaceae; species Rhodobacteraceae bacterium LMO-JJ12. Next base: position 384,105 of record JAKGBX010000003.1, on the reverse strand, counting down.
GGACGAACCGACCGAGGGGTTGGATGCGCCCACCGCAGACCGCGTTCTGACGGGCCTTCGCGACGCCTTGCCAAATGCGGCGCTACTTGCGACTCTCCACCGCAGTGCGGATCACGCCATATTTGATGTATCTCAAAGTCAGAATATATAATCGCTCTAAAGTATCAGGCAGGCGTCTGAAAAAACCACGACACACCGCCTACCCGCAATAAGGAGACACCAGAAATGGAGTTAGACGTCGTCGAGCTGTCACGCCTGCAATTTGCGATGACGGCCATGTTTCATTTCCTCTTCGTCCCCCTGACGCTGGGCCTATCGGTCCTCGTGGCGATCATGGAAACCGTCTATGTCATGACAAGCCGACCAATCTGGCGACAGATGACCAAATTCTGGGGCATGCTCTTTGGCATCAACTTTGCTATTGGCGTCGCCACCGGCATCACCATGGAATTTCAGTTCGGCATGAACTGGTCCTATTTCAGCCACTACGTCGGTGACATCTTCGGCGCACCGCTCGCACTCGAAGGGCTGATGGCCTTCTTTCTTGAAGCGACGTTCGTCGGCCTGTTCTTCTTTGGCTGGGACAAACTCAGCAAAGTGGGTCACCTGACCGTGACTTGGCTTGTTGCCATCGGATCAAATTTCTCGGCCCTGTGGATTCTGATCGCCAATGGCTGGATGCAAAACCCGGTCGGTGCCGCATTCAACCCCGACACGATGCGCATGGAAATGACCAGCTTTTTCGAGGTCATGTTCAACGAGGTCGCACAGGCGAAATTCGTCCACACCGTCTCGGCGGGCTATGTCACCGCCTCGATCTTCGTGCTCGGGGTCTCGGCCTGGTATCTGCTCAAGGGGCGCCACGTCGAATTGGCGCGCCGCTCAATCACCGTGGCCGCCTCCTTCGGGCTGGCCTCGGCCCTTTCGGTCGTGGTTCTGGGGGATGAATCAGGCTATTCCGCCACCCACAGCCAACGCATGAAGCTCGCCGCGATGGAGGGCATGTGGGAAACCCACCCCGCCCCCGCCTCCTTCACCCTGGTCGGCATACCCGATCAAGAAGCGCGCGAGACGAAATATGCCCTGCATATCCCCTATGTCATGGGCATCATCGGCACCCGTTCACTAACTACTGACATCATCGGTATTGACGATCTGATCGCCGAATCCGAAAAGCGCATCCGCTCGGGCATTCTCGCATACGACGCACTCATGACCATCCGCGCCGAGCGCGACACCGCAAGCCAGCAAGTGCGCGAAATGTTCGAGGCGCGCGGCGGCGATCTGGGTTATGCCTTCCTGCTCAAACGCTATGTCGATGACCCGCGCGACGCCACCGAAGAACAAATCCTTCAGGCCGCCAATGACACCCTGCCAAAGGTTTGGCCGCTGTTCTGGGCCTTCCGCCTGATGGTCGCCCTCGGCTTCAGCTTCATTGCCGTGATGGCCTATTTCTTCTGGCGTTCCAGCTTTCGGGGTCAAGACTATCCACGCTGGGCACTCTGGGGCGCCGTCGCGATCATCCCCACGCCATGGATCGCCGCAGAACTCGGCTGGTTCGTCGCCGAATACGGTCGCCAGCCCTGGACGGTCGATGGCGTGCTCCCCACGGCTCTCTCGGTCAGCCACCTGTCGGTTGCCGATCTCTTGCTGACACTGGCGGGCTTTTTCATCTTCTACACCGTGCTCTTCATCGTCGAGATGGGGTTGATGCTTAAATACATCCGCAAAGGCCCCTTCGAGGATGTCGAAGAAACCGAAATCTGGACCGCTCGCCACGAACACCGCCTGCGCACCCATGACGGCGATGTTCCCTTTGCCAAAACACCAGCGGAGTAAAAGCCATGATCCTGCATGAATTCATCAGCTACGATATCCTGCGCGTGATCTGGTGGGGACTTATGGGCGTGCTTCTGATCGGTTTCGCGCTCACTGACGGGTTTGATATGGGTGTCGGCGCACTGCTGCCCTTCGTTGCCAAAACCGACACGGAACGCCGGGTTGCCATAAATACCATCGGCCCGGTCTGGGAAGGTAATCAGGTTTGGTTCATCCTCGGCGGCGGTGCGATCTTCGCCGCCTGGCCACCGCTCTATGCGGTCAGCTTCTCGGGCTTTTATCTTGCGATGTTCGTCATCCTCGCGGCGCTCATCGTGCGTCCCGTGGCATTTAAATACCGCTCCAAACGCGACGACAAGCGCTGGCGCACGACATGGGATTGGGCGCTGTTTGCGGGCGGCGCGGTACCCGCGCTGATCTTCGGCGTGGCGGTCGGCAACGTGCTGCAAGGCGTGCCATTTGAACTCACCCCCGACCTATTCGCGCGCTATGAGGGCGCGTTCTACGCCAAATTTGCAGGCCTGCTGAACCCCTTCGCCCTACTTGCCGGACTGGTCTCTCTGGCCATGCTCGTCACCCACGGCGCGGCGTGGCTATCCTTCAAGGCCGAAGGCAACGTGGCGGCGCGGGCGCGCACCATCGGCACGGTTTCCGGCCTTGTGACCATCGCGGGCTACATCGCGGCGGGTCTCTGGCTCGCCTTCGGCATCCAGGGCTATGCACTAATCTCCGAAGTCGTGGCCAACGGCCCGTCCAACCCGCTCTATTCCGAAGTGGCACGCACCGACAGTTGGTTTGCTGCATATGGCGCACGCCCGTGGATCGCGCTAGCGCCGGTCCTTGGCCTTCTGGGCATGGTCATGGCGGTGCTCGGCCTGCGCGCCGGGCGCGAAGGCACCACCCTCTTGTGGTCCAAACTCGGCATCTTCGGCGCAATCTCATCGGTGGGGCTGACAATGTTCCCGTTCATCCTGCCCTCGTCGATTGATCCGCGCTCTTCGCTGACAGTCTGGGACAGTTCATCGTCGCATCTGACCCTCTTCGTCATGCTGGTTGCAACCGTGATCTTCATGCCGATCATTCTGGCCTACACCGCTTGGGTTTACAAAGTGCTCTGGGGCAAAGTCACCGAAGACGATGTGACCGACTCAAGCTCGGCCTATTAAGACGCCCAAAAAGAAAGGAAAACGATATGTGGTATTTTGCTTGGCTTCTCGGCCTGCCTCTCGCAGCAATGTTCGCCGTCGTAAACGCAATGTGGCTTGAGATGCAGCGCGACCGCGCCCTCTCCGAACAAGACGAGTCCTAAGCGGGGCCGGTCGGTCAGACCTCTCCCCACTCACCGGCGACCCGACGCCCCTTCAGGCTCAGGAAGCCTCAAGGCACAGCCTGCCCGTCGCCCTCCGTCGCCTTCAAAGTGACACGCCGCGCGGGCGGCACGCCGCGCACCAGTTCGATGCGCTTATGCGGCGCAACGACTCCCGCCCGCCGCAGCGCCTCATCCACAAGACTGTAAACCTCATCGCGGCAATCAATGTCGCGATCAAACCGCGACAGCCAATAGCGCAGCGCATAGGTGATACCGCGCTCCTCATAAGCCTGAACGCGCACATCCGGCGCCGGGTCTTGCTGGATCAGTTTGGCACTCAGCATCGCGTCCAGCATCACCTTGCGGGCCTGGTTTATTGCCATGGTGTGATCGAGCGTGATTTCGACCTGCGCACGGTATTGCGGCCTGGGCGCGGAATAGTTGGTGATCCGCTGCCGCGCGATCTGGCTGTTAGGCAGGATCATATAGGTGGATGCGGGGGCCAAAATCCGCGTGGTACGCCAGCCGATCTCGATCACCTTGCCGCGCGCCAGCCCGTCAATATCGATCCAGTCGCCAATGCGAAACGGCCCCTCGACCCCAAGCGCTATCCCCGACAGCGTGTCGGCCACGACGTTACGAATGGCAAACCCCAGCATGGCAAGGATCAGCCCCGACCCGGCCAGCGCCCCCACCGCGCCCTGCCCCATGAACAGAGCGACCGACGCCGCGAACGCAAGCAGAAACAGCAGCCCCGCAATCAGGTCGTTCAACAATCTCGGATAAGGCCGACGTCGCCCCGCAGTCTGATCCAGCACCAGCGCCAGAACCCGGCTGACAAGCCACGCCGCCGCAAAATAGGTCAGCGACGTAATCACAAGAAACAGCATTTCGCCATCTCCGACATAAGCGGCAAGCTCGGCCTGAGAAAGCAGCAGCCCAAGACTGAGCCCCATCAGAAGGACCGGCCACAATACGCGCGTTGCATGTTGTCTTGCAGTCATAGCGATGCTCCACGGAGATTGCGCAGCAACCGCGTCTTGCGCGGACGCGCGCCATTGCACGAGGGGCAAGCGCCAACATGCCCCTTCGGAATTGTCCGGTCGCAGCGGCGGCAGATTATGTCGATAAGGTGTTTCGCGCGCTCGATCGGCTCATGGCACAGCGGGCAGCGCAGATAGGCGGCGCGCGGCAATAGCTCGCGGCAACGCACACAGGTGGCGCGTATGGCGTTTCGAAACATCGGTTCACTCCCGGGAGAAATGATTGGCGGAATCTCAGGGTTGCACTTGCACAAGAGAGAGAGCCCGCCCCGATGTTTTTCACATCATAAGCGCGCGCTCTCTCTTACAGCGGTCTCGGTGGGCGGGGTCAGCCTGCCTCGGCGGACTGACCCTCATGCATCGTCATCCGAGTCAGATGCCTGCTCTACCCGGATCACGCACAGCGTCCGACGCTGGTTGTCGCGCGTATCCCAATAGAAACTGGCCCCCTCGGTCAGCCCCAGAAGCGCCACGCCAATCGGCGTCATCAACGAAATGCGCTGCTTTGCAATGTCGGCATCCTCAGGAAAGACCAGCGTCACCGATTTTTCCAGCCCCGTCGTTTCATCGCGATAGGTCACAGTGCTGCCGATCGTCACCACATCCTTGGGCATCTTCGCAGGCGCAACGACCCGCGCCCGGCTGATTTCATCCATCAGTCGGTCGGCCAGAACGGGATTGCGCTGCATGGCGCCTTCGGCAAGCCCTTCGATATGCGCAAGATCATCGGCATTGATGACGATTTTCGGCGCGCGCTTGCGGCGTGGTTTGGCAGATTGGGTCATAGGTGTCTCCATTGGACAAACTCCTTGAATATTTGGTTAAGAAAAGGCGCAACAGGGTGGCCGTGGCCCGGATCACCCTACGCCCTGAAACGGCCGTCTCAGACCGAGCGCACAACCCCGAGAACCATCAGCGATACAATCGCCCCGTCCTCGCATAAGAGCGGTGCGCGCTGCCCCACTCGCATCCCGATCAGCGTGGCCCCCAGAAGCGATGCCACCGGGATGATCCCGCCAGCAGCCTCCAACCGCGCCCGATGCACCAACAGGCCACACTGCTGTGGCCCGCCCGCAATCGAATAGGTCACCTGGCTGCCGCCACGCACCACATCGTCGTCCGGCTCGCCTCCCGATGATGCCGACGCGCGGATCTTTCGCTCCAGAACGCGCGACAAGAACGGCGGTCTGACCGCTTCACAATTGCGCAAATGCCCTTCGAGTTGGCGTCGATCCGCATCGCTTACAATCGCAAGCACGCTCGCCCGCGCCTTGGCGCCGACAAAACGGGTTTCAGATTTAGATGGATCGCAATGTTGCAAGCTGGTCACGAATTCCCCTCCGACGACGGATCGTCACAAATTCAATTCAAGGTGATGAGGAGACCCCGGGAAGTATGACAGGCGCGCCTGCGCCTAAACCGCCCGGGGAAAGGGGCGGTTCAGCAGTATAAATCGGAAATGATCTGCATGTACCATCATGCTTCAAGACTTAGGGACGCGCCCGGCAATAGTCAATTGCCCGGTGTCAGCAAGCGCGCAACCACCCGCCAACGTGGCACCATACGTGGCACAAATGGCCCATATTGGGCGCTTTCGTGCCGAAAGGTCGCAGGCCCTCGCAAACCGATTGAAAGCCCACTGACCAAGACCCATATGCGGCGTATGATGATGATCAGCTTCCATAAGAGGTTCCTGCTTACGGCAGGAAAACTACTGAACCGCCGCTAGCCCCGGGCGGGGCAGGCACCTGTGCCGGTTCGCGTCCCCGGGGGCCCTCCTGATCTCTCATCAGATCATCGTTTACCGACATCGAAACACGCGGCTTTCAGGCCGGGGCTAGGTGCGCAATCGTGCCGCGCAACACCCCCGACGTCGCAACATCGACAACCCCAAACCTGGAGGATGACATGAATCCTTTGCTGACACACCGAAACAACCTCTCCTATTTCGCCCGCCAAAGCTCCCCCCGCGACAGCGCCAGAAATCCCCAAGGCGGCGTCATCCGCAACGGGATGCGCGCACTCATCCGTAACTGGAAACGGCGCAAGATGATTGCGGCACTCCAGGCGCTGGACGACAGGCTGCTGCGCGACATCGGCATCACCCGCTCTGAGATCAACGACGTGGTCGACAGCTTCGATGATCGCGAACTTGCGATGGCACCGATGGTTCCCGCCGCACAAACATCGGCCCCGGCCCATCAGCACAGCTATCAGAAAGCAGCATGAAACTAGGTCGCGCCACCTGACTTTGGTGGCGCGACCCCAGCCAACACCATTCGGGATAGGTCTCACTCAGAGGTTCACCCCGAAATGCTTCAGCGGATAAATCCGCTGACCCATTGCACGTTGAGGAGCCAGCCAGATGATGATTTGTGACGCCGATTTCGACGACCTGTTTCCCCCGAAAACCCGGCCTGCCCCGCGCCGCGCCGCGACACCCTCACCAACGGCGCATGACCGGACCGAACGCGCGCAGCTGCAAACCAGTGGCGAAAAAACACTCCGCACCACAGAGCAAGCCAGAGCAGCCAAGGCCCACCCATCGCCCCACGGCCCAAGATTGCCCAACCCGGCGCACGCGGGTATCATGGCCGCGATGATGCCCGCCATGGCCGCCTATGGTGCAATCTTCAACGCTTATGAAAGTGCCAGTAAAAAGACAAAAAACGGCTGACCCCGGCAGGCGGCATCCCGCTTCAAACGGTCACGCAACGGCGCCGCGGTAATCGCGCCCGGTTGAGGAAGGAGTGGCAATGGCCATCAAGAGCGTTCTAGCGGCAATCGGCCATTTCCCACAGGACGAAGCAGTGCTCGCACGCGCCCTTGAAATCGCGGCTCTGCATCGCGCGGGCCTCGTTATCGTGCATGTCATTGACCTGCCCGAACCCTATCGCGCCCCGGGCGATCACGACACGCTTCACGGTCAGGCCGCCTTTGCCGCCCACGACAGGATTGAAGCCGCCCTCGCTGGGCATGAGTCGGATACCCCCGATATCGTCATTCGCATCGTATCGGGCACACCCGCGCTGGAACTGATCGAAATTTGCGATGTCCTGCGCCCCGATCTGATTGTCATGCGCGCCCATCAGAAAACCGGCTTCACCGACAGGTTTCTCGGCTCCACGACCGACCGGGTAATTGCCTCTGGCATCACGCCGGTGCTGGTGGTCAAACAGCCGCGCGCACGCGACTATGGCAATGTTCTCGTGGCAACCGATGGCTCTGATGATGCTCCCGGAACGCTTGCATACGTTGCCGAATTGCTGCCCGGCGCCGCCTTGCATCTGACCCAGGCGGTCGAAATCACTCTCCAGCTTGAAGAAGCCATGCTGCGTATCGGATTGGGTCAGACGGGGCTGAATGCGCGTCGCAAGGAACTGGCCAACAAGGCCGAAGCGCATATGCGCGTTCTTGCCAACACCCTAACGCCCCCTCCCTCAATCCGGGTGCTGCGCGGTAATCCCTCGACCGAGATCGCCCGCGCCACCCGCGAACCCGATATCGACCTGCTCGCTCTCGGGCCGGGGCGCACCGGCCTGATCCGGCGCGCCTTCATCGGCAGCGTCACGCGGCGCTTGCTGCGCGACGCCCATTGCGACGTGCTGATCCACCACCCGCAACAGACCGCGCACCAAAGCGTATCAAAATAAAAGTCGCTCACCCGTTCACCCCGAAACACTACCATTGATGTATTGCGCTGCGTGTGTGCCTAACCCCGTCGCAGGGACAAGCGATAACGCCTTGCGGGACATGCCTCACCGCCTCCACCATACCCGACCGTATGTTCAAAAACGATTGCGACGGCAACGATTTCCCACATGTCGCCCCGCGCAATATGCGCATACTCACTCATGGCCCGAATCAACCTCGAACAGCTTCAAACCTTCATGGCCGTCGTGCGCCTCGGCGGGGTGCGCCGCGCCGCGCATGGGCTGAACCTCACCCAGCCCGCTGTCACCGCGCGTATCAAGAACCTCGAACAATCGCTGTCCTGCGCGTTGTTCGAGCGCACCCCCAACGGCATGAAGCTGACCAAACGCGGCGAGCTTCTGATGGCCCACACCGAAAAATTCGAACACCTTTCCGAACTGATCGAAAAAGACGTGGTCGATCCTGCGGGCATTGATGGCCGCCTGCGTCTCGGCGTCTCTGAAACCATCGCCCAATGCTGGCTGCCCGAACTGGTCTCGCAACTGCATGCGCTCTACCCAAAGCTTGAAATCGGCTTCAACGTCGATATCTCCAGCAACCTGCGCGCAGGTCTCTTCAACCGCGAGATTGATCTGGCGATCCTGCTCGGCCCGATCTCTGACTATTCGGTGAATAATATCGAATTGCCGGGTTTCGATCTGGCTTGGTATGCCGCCGCCAAAAGCGCCTCGGGTCTGCCGCCAAGCGACGATCTCACCCGCCCCGTGATGACCTATGCCCGCAACACCCGCCCCTACCGCGAATTGCGCGAAATGCTGCTCGAACGCGTCGGCCCGGACGTATCGCTCTTTCCGTCCTCCTCGCTCTCGGCCAGCTTCCGGCTGGTCGAGGCCGATCTCGGTGTCGCGGTCCTGCCCCGCGCGCTGGGACAGGAATTGGTCGATCAAGAAAAGATTCGCGAGTTCGACCCCGGCTGGGTGCCCGGCCCACTTTTGTTTTCTGCCTCATATCTGGGCAAACCCAAGAGCCATATGGTCGAAACAGCAGCACGCACCGCCTATGACGTCGCTGTGGCCTACTCAAGCGATAAAAAGATTTGATCGGTTAAGAGAAAAAATTTCAATTTGATTCTATAGCGACTCCCAGCGATCCTACCCCCCTGCGGAGGGAACGAATTGCGCGATCTTTACGACAACCTAAAAAACAGCGATCCACGAACCGTTCGCGCGGCAATCCGCGCGGGCCAGTATGGTTCGCACACCGCCGGCCTTGGCCGGGGCTATCTTCAGGCCAATCTGGCCATCATGCCCGAAGAATTCGCGCTCGACTTCATGCGCTTTTGTCAGCGCAACCCCAAGCCATGCCCGCTTACCGGCGTATCCGACACCGGCAATCCGGCGATGTTCACCATGGGGCGTGATATCGACATTCGCACCGATGTTCCCAACTATAACATCTACCGCGATGGCAAACTGGATACGGTGGTTTCAGATATCACCGACATATGGCGCGATGATTTCGTGGTCTTCGCTCTAGGCTGCTCATTCACCTTCGAGCACGCGCTGCAACAGGCCGGTATCGCGATCTGGCACATCGACCACAACACCACCGTGCCGATGTTTCGCTCCAACATCGACACCGTCCCGGCGGGTCCGTTCTCGGGCAAGACCGTAGTGTCGATGCGTGCAATTCCAGAAAACCGCGTCGAAGAAGTCGCCGCAATCTCGCGTCGCTTCCCGCTGGCCCATGGTGCGCCTCTCTATTGGGGCGACCCCGCAGCCATCGGCATCAAGGATATCGCGCGCCCAGATTGGGGCGATCCCGCGCCGGTCGGTCCGGGCGAAGTACCGGTGTTCTGGGCCTGCGGGGTGACGCCCCAAGTGGCCATCGAGGCCGCAAGCCTGCCCCTCTGCATCACGCACAAACCCGGTCACATGCTGATCACCGATATTCCTGAAAACGCGGAAAACCCGGTGATGCGCTTTGACCAAACCCAAACCACAAACAATATCCAACAAGGAGAAACCCGATGAAAACCACTCTCAGCATTCTTGCGGCATCCGTCGCCCTCGCGACACCCGCCATCGCCCAGGACCTTTCGGTCGTGGGGAGCTGGTCCGGCCTGCCGCTGCACAAGGAATACGAAGCTCCCTTCTGGGGCGAAACGCTTCCCGCCGCCTCAGATGGCAAGATCACCGTCAACCTGACCACTCACAATCAGATGAACCTCGGTGTCGGCGACGTGTTCCGTCTGCTCGGCGATGGCGTCTATGATGTGGGCATGACCGTGTCCGACTATGCCGTGGCCGACGCGCCCGAGCTTGAGGGCCTCGACGTACCGCTCATCGCGATTACCGCAGATGAAGCGCGCAAAATGGTCGATGCCGCCCGCCCAATGGTGGCCGATATCTTCCGCGACCGGTTCAACAGCCACGTGCTCGCCATCGCGCCCTACCCGCCTCAAATCGTGTTCTGCAACGCCGAAGTGGCCACGCTTGACGACCTCAAAGGCAAGAAGGTGCGCGCTTCGGGCCGCATGACCGCCAAGTTCCTCGAAGCCCTCGGCGCCGAAGGGGTCAACGTCGCCTTTTCCGAAGTCCCCGGTGCCTTGCAAAAAGGTGTGGTTGATTGCGCCGTCACAGGGGCCGGTTCGGGCTATTCCGCCGGCTGGTGGGAGGTGTCGACCCATCTTCTGCCAATCCCGCTGGGGGGCTGGGATCCGGTCGTGACCGCCGTAAACCTCGACAAGTGGAACAGCCTTGACGCTGACACCCAGGCCCTCATCACCAGCCAGGTTGCCGAGAACTTTGAAACCCCCGCATGGGCCACCGCACAAGGCGCGCTGGTCAATGACATCGCCTGCCTGACCGGCAATGGCGAATGCACCTCTGGCGAAACGCATTCGATGACCCTCGTCGAAGTCTCCGACGCCGATTTCGCCCACGCCCGTGACGTGCTGGTCAATCAGGTTCTGCCCGAATGGGCCGAGCGCGCCGGAACCGATTGGGCCAAACGCTGGAACGACTCGGTCGGTACCGCCGTCGGTGTGACCATCGCGCTGGACTAAAGCGTTTCAGAACTTCGTTGAAACACAAGGATCGAGATACGCGCACAAGCGACACGCAAAAGAGCGCGTATCTCGATCCCCCTTCAACCTGAAACGCCCCCACGCGCCCAAACATTGCGCGCGCCAAGAATATTTCGCGCAAACCACAATCACAAATTTTGCGCGAAACCCCGACATCAGGCTATCATCGCCCTGCGCCCCGCATCATCCCTGAGAGGATTTCGATGGAACAGACCATGTTGACCACGCTGAGACGGCTCAATCACTGGGCCGCAATCGCCATCGGGATCATGCTGCTCATCTGCGCCGCCGTCGTTCTGACCGATATCATCCTGCGCCAACTGGGAACCTCCCTGGGCGGCACCGATGAAATCAGCGGTTATGTCATGGCCATCGCCACCTCCTGGGGCATGGCATACACCCTGCTCGAACTGGGTCATGTGCGCATTGACCTGATGCGCGGGCGTGTCGGGCGCAAGGGGCGCGCCGCCTTTGATCTCTTTTCCATGCTGGTACTGTCAGGCACCATCACCCTGATCGCCGTCAAATCCTGGCCCGTTCTGGCCCGCTCCCTTGCCAATTCCTCACGCGCCAACACGCCGCTTGAAACCCCGCTGGCACTGGTGCAAGCGCCTTGGTTCGCCGGTTGGATCTGGTTTGCCATCGTCGCATGGCTCACCTTCATCGCCGCGCTGATGCTGGTGCTCAAGGGCGAGTTCAATCAATCAGAAGCCGCCATCGGCGCCTTTGGCGAAGAGGAGAGCCTGCGATGATCGCCTTTGTCTCCATTGGCCTTCTCGGCCTTCTCGCCTTGTCGATCCCGGTGGGCATCGTGCTCTTCCTGCTCGGTTTCGGGATCGATGCTTTCTTCAGCTCCTTTCCGCTGGTCCGTGGCCTTGGCAATCTGGTCTGGTCCACCTCCAACAACGCCACCCTGATCGCCATCCCCTTCTTCGTCCTCCTGGGCGAAGTTCTGGTGCGCTCAGGCGTGGCCACGCGCACCTACGCCGCGCTTGATCGCTGGGTAAGCTGGCTTCCCGGCGGGCTGGTTCACGCAAATATCGCCACCGCCACGATGTTCTCGGCCACCTCCGGCTCCTCCGTGGCCACCGCCGCAACTGTGGCCACCGTCGCCATGCCACAGGCCGAAAAGCTCGGTTATGACCCCAAGCTTTTCTCGGGCGCCATCGCCGCAGGTGGCACGCTTGGCATCATGATTCCGCCCTCGATCAACCTGATCGTCTATGGCTTCCTCACACAAACCTCGATTCCGCGCCTCTTCCTCGCGGGCCTTGTTCCCGGCATCGCGCTCGCCGTCGGCTTTATGGTCATCACCATGATCATCTGCCTGATCTGGCCCTCCTTGGGCGGGGCGCGCCGGGTCTTTCCCTTCCCCGAAATGCTGCGCGCTCTGGTGCAACTCATCCCGATCATCCTGCTTTTCACGATTATCATCGGCACCATCTACAAAGGCTGGGCTACCCCCACCGAGGCCGCCGCCGTCGGCGTCGCCGGGGCCATCGTCATCGCCGCACTTTTCGGCGGGGTCAGTTTCAAGATGTTCGCCGAGAGCATCCTCGGCACGGTAAAAATCACCTCGATGATCATGCTCGTCGTGATCGGTGCATCTTTCCTCAACTTCACCCTCGCCTCTGCCGGATTGGGGCGCGAACTTGAAAGCTTCCTTGACGGTCTCGGCCTCTCACCCCTGATGTTCATCCTCGTCGTGGTCTGCATCTACATCGTGCTCGGGTTTTTCATCGAAACCCTGTCGCTGATGGTCGTGACAATCCCGATCATCGTACCGCTTGTGGTCGAACAGGGCTATGATCCGATCTGGTTTGGCATCCTGATGATTGTGCTGATCGAAATGGCGCTGATCACCCCGCCCGTGGGTCTCAACCTCTACGTCGTCCAGGGCGCGCGCAAATCCGGCAAGATGAGCGACGTCATGCTTGGCACCATCCCCTACGTGATCGCCATGCTGGCCATGGTCGCCGCCCTCATCGCCTTCCCACAGATCGCCCTGATGCTGCCAAACGCCCTGCAATAGTGATGCAACAGACACCTTCCACATCCACCCCAAGCTGGCCACAGATTCGCACCGCAGGCTTTGATGGCTTCCTAATCAGCTTCGCGGACAGCTTGAGCGAACCCGCCAACCGCGCGGCACTTTCGTTTCGCGACGCGGTGGAACGTGCCGGTTGGGCGGGGGTCGAGGAAACCTCGACCTCGCTCGTCTCGACCTACCTGCGCTTTGATCCGCATTGGCGCGACCACGCCCAGATGCGCCGCGACATTGACGCGCTTCTCGCCGAACACGACTGGTTCGCCGAACCGCTGCCCTCGGGGCGCAAGCTCTGGCGAGTTCCCACCGTCTATGGCACCGACATGGCCCCCCAGCTCGAAGAAGCCGCCAAAGCCGCTGGCCTCTCACCAGCCGACGCCATACGCCAGATTTCCGAAACCCGCGTGCGGGTCCAGACCATCGGATTCGCCCCCGGCATGCCATATCTGGGCGAACTGCCCAGCGCGTGGGACATCCCGCGCCAGACCGCGCTGAGCGACAAGGTACCGGCGGGCGGGCTTTGCGTTGCAATCCGCCAGTTGGTCCTGTTCCCGATGGCCACCCCCACCGGTTGGCGCCATATCGGTCAGACTGCTTTCCGCCTGTTTCGCTCCGACACGGATCAACCCTTCGTGCTGCGTCCCGGCGACGAGGTCATCTTCACCCCCACGCAGCCCGAAACCCTGAACACAATGCAGAACGACCCCAACGGTGGCGCCACCTGCGAGAGCCTCAAATGAGCCGCGCACTCAAAGTGATCCGCGCGGGAGTCGGCATGACGATTCAGGACATGGGCCGCCTCGGCTACCTCGCCTTTGGTCTATCGCGCGGCGGCGCGGCCGACCGGCTGGCGCTCGTCGAAGGGGCGGCGCTGCTCGGGCAAGACGACACGAACGCCGCGATCGAGATGCCCGGAATCGGCGGCGAGTTCGAGGCCTCCGAGGACACCCGCATCGCCCTCACCGGAGCGCCGATGCGCGCCAGCATCGACGGCGCGCGCCTCGCCTGGAACGCCTGCCACCTCCTGCCCAAAGGCGCCCGCCTCTCCATCGGCGCCGCCGAATCCGGCACCTATGGCTATCTGCATCTCGGTGGCGGGGTGCAAACGCCCAAGCTCCTTGGCGCGCGCTCCGCCCACCTCGCCGCAGGTATCGGCGCACCAATCCAGACGGGCGACAACCTTCCCATCGGCCCCGATCCTCATCCGAATGAAACCAACCTGCGCCTTCCCTCGGACAATCGCTTCGAGGGCGGAACCATCCGCATCGTTCCCAGCCTGCAAACCGATTTCTTCGCGCCCGCCGAACTCACCCGCTTCCAAGCCACCACCTTCACCCGCGACACCCGCGGCAACCGCATGGGCGTGCGCCTTCTGTCCGATGGCGAAGGGTTTCACACCGAGGCAGGGCTCAGCATCCTCTCCGAAGTCATCGTCCCCGGCGACATCCAGATCACCGGCGACGGCTCTCCTTTCGTGCTGCTCTCAGAATGCCAGACAACCGGTGGCTATCCCCGCATCGGCTCGGTCCTGCCCACCGACCTGCCCCGCGTCGCCCAGGCCCGCCCCGGCACCGCCCTGCGCTTTGAATTCGTCACCCTCGAAGACGCCGTCGCCCTTGATCTGCGCGAAGGCGAACGCCGAAAATCCCTGCGCCGCAACGTCGAGCCGCTGGTGCGCGATCCCCGCGACATCCCCGACCTGCTCTCCTATCAACTGATCGGCGGTGTCACCGCCGGACACGACCCCGACACTCCCCAATAAAGGCCCCGCCATGCAATTTGAAACCGATACCGGACCCGCCGATTTCCCCATAGATCACCTGATCGTCGCCGGCTGGACTGGGCGCGACGCCGCCGCTGTTCAACACCATATAGACGAACTCGCCGCCCTCGGCGTCCCCGCCCCCTCAAAGGTGCCGCTGTTCTACCGCGTCGCCAACTCGCTGCTCACTCAAAACGGCGAAATTGAGGTTCTGGGCGACGCCAGCTCCGGCGAAGCCGAACCGCTGCTCGTGCGCCGGAATGGTGAATACTGGCTCGGCCTCGCCTCCGATCACACCGACCGCGCGCTCGAAGCCCATTCCGTCGCCGCCTCGAAACAGATCTGCGCCAAACCCTGCGCCAACACGCTCTGGCGCTGGGACAGCGTCGCCGAGCACCTCGATGACCTGCGCATTCAATCCTGGATCTGGGAAGACAACGACTGGAAGCTCTATCAGGACGGCAAGCTGGCCCAAATCCGCCCTCTCACCGAACTGATAAAATCCTCCGGCTTGGGCGATAACACCGCCATGCTTTGTGGCACCTTCGCCGCCATCGGCGGAGTGCGCCCAGCGGCCAAATTCCGCGCCGCCCTGATCGACGACGCCACCGGGCGCGAGATCACGCTTCACTACGAAACCACCTACCTGCCCGAAATCAGCTAACACAGGCGCAGAACTCTTTCCCGGCAACTCAACCGGCCAACGGCGCGGCGCAATGGAACTTCGCGGCGCGCTGTCCGTTGTCCTGTTGAACGCAACGCCAGGAAAAAGGAGATCGTCTTGTCCGCTCCCGACACCAACAACCGCACCCAAACGCGCCGCCACCGGCCCGTTCTCTTTGGCATCGCCGCCGCTATGGTCGCCGCCATCCTCGTCATTCTGATTAGCTCGGGTTTCGAAGATGAGCCCATTACTGAGCCCTCCGAAAATGACAGTGTAACCAGTCCCGGTGACCCCGCGCTCGCCCCCGCAGACCCCGACGCTCCTTGGCTCGGCGATCCCGACCAAACTGCACCCCGTGCAGACACCGAGGCCGAGACCCAAGCCCCCGCCACAGACAATTGACCCCAAGGAGCATTCCGATGACCAAGAAACACGGCCCCTCGATCAAGGACAACGAAACCTACGAGGCACTGCGCGACAAAGGGTATGGCAAGTCCAAGTCCGCCGCCATCGCCAACGCTCAGGCCAGCGAAGATCAGCACCCCTCGCGCAAGGGCGGCAAAGCTCCACCCTATGAAGAGTGGACCAAGGATGAGCTGCTCGAACGCGCCCGCGAACTCGACATCGCGTGCCGTTCCACAATGAACAAAGACGAACTGATCGACGCTCTGCGCACCTGATCGCGAAAGCCGTCGCTACGACCATCAAGAAGCGCGGCGCGCCCCTAGCCCGCCGCCGCCAGCGCAGCAATTGCTGCGCCATTGACCCAGAGCGCCAACGCCACAAGCACCACCCCTGCCAACGCCAACGCAAGATCATGTGCGCGATCCCACGCCCCCGTTGCACGCGACAGCCAGATCACCACCGGATAGACCAACAGCATCGCCACCCCCTGCCCGATCAACGCACCTATCAGCCCGGCCATTTCCAGCCCGACAAGCAAGCACAGCACCATCATCGCCGCCTTGCTCGCCGCCAGCACGAAAAACCGCTTGGAATCCCCCGCCGCCAACGCCGCCTGATCATAGGTCAGCGCGATGATTTGCGGAATTTGCGCGCAAGCAATGATCACAGTCACCGCCCCCGCCAACGCATAGCGCGGATCATAGAGCAGATCGACAATCCACACCCCGCCCAGCGCCAGAATAGCCAACAGCACCAGCAACGCACCCGACACCACAAACCGCATCCGCCGCAGCCTGGCAAAATTCGCCGCGCTCTCCCCCGGCGGCCATTCGCGGTAAATCGGAATCAGGATCCGGCGCACCAGCACCCCCCCCATCAACAGCGGGAATGACGCCAGAAAAAAGCCGATGTTATAAACCCCGAACTGATCCAGCGCGAGATACTTGCCAATCAACAACTTGTCCGCCTGACTCAGAACGAACCCCGCCACCGTGCTCAGGAAAATCCACTTGCCGAAATTGATCAGCTCATGCGCCGCCGCCTTCTCCCAGCGAAACCGATTAGCCGTGCCCGGCAGGAACAGATTATAGGAAATTAGCTGAACGATCGCGCCGATAACGCCCGAAATCACCAGCGCCCAGACCGATTGCAATAGCCACGCCAACGTCACCGCTGCCACGATCCCTACAATTTGATTAAAAATGTCCAGACTGGTGACCCGCCCCAGCCGCAAATGCCGGTTCGCCTGATCCAGCCGCGTCGGGTTGAACCCGGTAATGATCAGCGTCAGCGCCGACACCGGCAGCATCAACGCCAATTCAGGTGCCTCGTAGATCCAGCTCACCGGCCACGCAATCACACAGGCCACGGCGAACAGGCTAACCCCCCTCATCACCTGAATCGTCCATGCGGTGTTGAGAAAATCCTCGTCGTCGCCGCGCTCCGATTGCATGATCGCGGGCGTCACACCCACGTCCGAAAACATGTTGAGCCCCATCAGAAACACGGTGATCAACGCCATCAGCCCGAACGCCTCGGGAAACAAGAGCCGCGTCAGGATCAGGTTTGACGCCAGCCTCAGCACCTGACCGGTGCCAAACCCCAAAATGGTCAGCCCGGCACTGCGCAGCGCGCGCGCGAGCACGCTCTCGCCGCCGAAAATGCGAGCGGCCGCACTCATCTTCCCCGGCTCCAACTGCCGTCATGGCGACCAAAGCGCACCCTCAGAGCCACCCCGGCATAGACCGCAAACCCCAGCGGATTGCGCAACGCCAGACCCAGCTTGCCAAGAACGCCAAGCCTGGGCTTGTCATCATTCGCCATCAATTGCGGGAATTTCTGTCGCACCTCGCGCACCCCCGCATCCTGACGCGCCCGCACCCGCACCAGATTGTCGAACCCTTCGACAATCGGCCAGGTATAACGTGCCCCCACACCCACCCGTTCCTGCGGTGTGAAAAGCAATCGCACAAAGGTATCGTCCGAAATGATATCGGGCCACCTGCGCCAACGTTTCCTGCCCTCCTCGTTCACCGCGAAAAACCCACAGCCCGGCACACCATGGGTCATGAATGGCACACGTCCGTAGATACTTGCATAACGACGACTAATGACACTCTTGGGCCGCGCTATTTGCACTTGCCCGCTGACATAGGCCGCCCGGCGCACCCGAAGCGCGCGCCCGACCTGGTCCAGCAATGGTTTTGAGACCACCACATCGGCATCAAGATAGGCCCGCGCGCCAAATTTGGCCGCCTTATCACCAGCGTTGAGCGCGCCCATCTTACCCGCCGCGGCCATGTCAAGCACCTTGAAGTCCCAGCCCATCGCACGAAACGCGCCTGCATAGGACTGGGCCCGGGCCGCCGTGTCATCCATGCAGCCATTCGCCACCACAATCACCTCAAGCGGCATCGGCAAGGGCAACGAGCCCGAACCCGCGCCCGGCTTGGGGTCGCTGGCCAACACCGCCTCAAGACAGCGCCCGATCAATCCGGCTTCATTGGAGGCCGGAATGATGACACTCAGCCCCGGCATGAAAAAACCCCCGTCGCGCCAGCCTTGCCCTTTACCACCTTCCCGGTGCAGGGTCTCTTTACTACCTGAAATGCTTCAATCATCTGCCCCAACTCAATGCCCACAAACCGAAAGCGCCACCCGTGACAGACCAAAAATCCGTTCCAGGCTCGATCGGAATCCTGATACCGCAATTCCCCGGTCAGACCCATATCTTCTTTTGGCGCGAGATCCTTGAACTCGAAAACTTGGGCGTGAATGTGGCATTGTTCAGCACCCGCCCGCCACCGCCCGGCCTGATCGCGCATGACTGGTCCGAGGCGGCAATCGCGCGCACCACCTATCTTGGCGACACCTCGCCGCTCAACGCGGCCCTGGGGCTTGCACGCCTGCCCCTGCGCGATCTGAAAGACGATCTGCGGGCCGGTGGCGCGGCACTGCTCAAGGATGTGCTGATCTCTCTGCCTGCCGCGCGCCGCCTTGTCGCGTCATGCCGTGCGCGCGGCATCCCCCATGTCCACGCCCATTCCTGCGGCCGCGCCGCGCTGATATGCGCCCTCGCCAACCGGATCTGGGGCCTCTCCTATTCGCTGACGCTGCACGGCCCGCTCTCTGACTATGGCCCCGGTCAGGGCTTCAAGTGGCGCCACGCGGATTTCGCCACTGTGATCACCCGCAAACTCACCCGCGAGGCCGAAGCCGCGCTCGGCACCGACCTTCCTTCGCGGATCTATCTGCAACCCATGGGGGTCGATACCGACGTCTTGCAGCGCACAACGCCCTACGCGCCCCGGTCCGCCGATGGCCCGCTCAGGTTATTTTCCTGCGGGCGGCTCAATGTGGTCAAGGGCCATCAGGATCTTCTGGAGGCGCTGCGCCTGCTGCGCGATCGCGGCATCGACGCCCGTCTGGAAATTGCCGGGCAGGACGACGCAGGCGGCAGCGGCTTTCATACCGAACTGGCCGCCGACATCCAAAGGCTCGACCTGGAAGACCATGCAACCCTGCTTGGTGCGGTCGACAGCGACACAGTGCGCGGCCGCCTTGAAGCGGCACATCTCTTCGTGCTGGCCTCCTGGCACGAACCGCTCGGCGTGGCCTATATGGAAGCGATGGCAATGGGCGTGCCGACCATCGGCACCGATGCGGGCGGCGTGCCCGAGTTGATCACATCGGGGCGCGACGGGCTTTTGGTGCCGCCCAAACGCCCGGACCTTCTGGCCGACGCGATCGCCGCACTGGGCGACGACCCAACGCGGTGTCACGCCTTGTCCCAGGCTGGACGGGCGCGGATTGTTGAGGGGTTTTCCTCGGCGCTCGGCGCGGCGACATTGCTGCGTGGAATAACCCGGGGCTGAGGCGGTGCGCGACCTAACCGTATAGCACGACTTCAGGGATTGCGCCGCCTGACGGCGTCGCGGGGGGCCGCGCTCCGCTCGGCCAAGATAGCACAACCGACGAGGGCTGAATTGCCGATGACGCGGCGGTTTCAGCGTCGGATTTGGATATTTTTGGCAAGATGAAGGACAGGGTCGGACAAGAACTTGAACCGCGCCCGCCTCTTACTCGGGCAGCTCCAACCGGTAGATCTTGTCGGGTTCAGCCTCAAAGCCCAGCCGCTCGATCCGGCGCAGCCTGATTTCTGCAGCTCCGCGCGTGGCCAGCAGGCGGCCGTCCTGCATCGCAAAGCTGTATTGCGCGCGGGTGCCGGGCAGCAGTGCGACATCATCCCCCTGGCCGCCATCAAGGAAATCGCTCCCCCCGTAGCTGATCAATCGGTCGTCGCCGTCGCCACCCAGCAGAATGTCTTCCTCGGCCGTGCCGTGCAGCACCTCGCCCGCAGGTCCGGCGCGGCGCATCACCCCATGCAGGAACGTGCCGGGCACGCGGCCCATATCCGGTTTCGGCGCAATTGCGTTATCGCCCATCAACGCACGCCAGCGCGAATTGTCGTCCTGCAGATGCCTGAGCGCGCCCCAACTGCCGAATTGCGTCGGGCGGGCGACATCGACGAAAGCGTTAAAGAGCTGTCCGCCCACGCTGCGCCACCCAGCAAGTTCCTCGCGATAAAGCGCTGCCATATCCTCGGAATAGCTGAAGGCGCGGAAGAAATCGGTCAAGGCTTCATCATTGCTCGCCCCGCCGTGGCCCACGACGTGGCTCCCCCCCTCATACATGATCAGCGCCAGCCCGTGACGTTTGGCGACCTTCGCGTGGTAAGGCCAGAGCGTGTTCATCAGCTCGTTGAGCGAGCCATCGCGAATTGCCTGCGCCGCCTTGGGGATCGCGAGGTCGAACCGGCTCGGCGCGATCGCCGCCTCCAGCGCGCGGCGCTGCAGGCCCTGCGCTTTTGCGCTCTGCTCTGCCGCTGCCCGGCTTTCGTCGATCCAGCGGCGCGTATCTGCCAGCCGCCCTTCCTCGCCATCGCCCAGCTCGAAGCCGAAATAGCCCG
This sequence comes from Rhodobacteraceae bacterium LMO-JJ12, assembly GCA_021555075.1. Classification (NCBI taxonomy): domain Bacteria; kingdom Pseudomonadati; phylum Pseudomonadota; class Alphaproteobacteria; order Rhodobacterales; family Paracoccaceae; species Rhodobacteraceae bacterium LMO-JJ12. The sequence continues at coordinate 363,325 of JAKGBX010000003.1, read as the reverse complement.
ACACCGCATAGGCATCGAAATGCGCCGCCGGCGAGAGCCCGGCGCTGCCCGCTTCCGCCAGCCACAGCGGCGCGTCAAGCAGCGGCTCTTCCAGCCCCAGCCAGCCGGTGTGCACCGCCACCACCCGCACCAGCCGCGCCGCATCCTCGCCCGCGAATACCCCGCCCCATGCCCGCATCACCTGTGCCGCGCGCATCCCTGCGAACTGCATCCAGGCATCATCGCCCGCCTTGCTGCCCCAACGCGCGCGCGCCTGCTCGGCCAGCCATCCCGCCTGGGGAAATCCATAATTCCAGACCTCGTTGGAATATTCGACATAGGTGTTGAGCCGCGGATCAAGTCGCGCCAGAACCATTTCGGCAAAGTGCTCGGAATAGGCGTCATCGGCGCCGTGGGGCATGCAAAACCACGGATCGGCGCCAACCAGATTGGCCAGTTCGATCATCACCTCAACCGGCACACCGCGCCATGCATAAGAGAAATCGCCCCATCGCGGCCGCCCTTCCCAGCTTGTCACCGGTGAGCCATTGGTCAGCATCCAATCCATGAAACGCAGCACACGCAGATCAGCGATGCGCGCGGTCCAGTCCGGGTTGAACACCAGGCCGAGCTCGTGCAGCACGATCTGATCCTCGCGCACCACCTCGATTTCGCGAATAGGCTCGCCCACCCCGCGCGGGTCAGTCTGCTGAATGGTCAGCGCCACCTCGCCGGGGCCGGGGGTATAGTCAAACCAGGCCTCGTTCGCGCCGTCAACAAGGCGCAGGTTGCGCAGGCGCCCGCCGATCCTGAGCCGCCCTTCGCCCTTCCAGCGCACGCGATAGCGCCCGGCCATCGCCTGAGCACCCTCGTCCTGATCGGTCAGGATGAAGCTCTCGATCCGGTCGACCCCGGGCGGCAGGCGCAAGGGCCAACCATCCTTGTCGAGATATCCCTCGCTTGCCAGCCGTTCAGCGTCCCAGGCGCCCCAGCGTTCGCCCTCATGCCCGAGCCAGGGCCGCCCTGTCTTCATGATGTTGATGAAGGGCTGCTGGGTGGTCCAATCGGCAATGCCGTTCAGTCCCATGGCAAGCGAGGGATCGGCAACACCCACGGCAACGCCGGACGGGCGTGTCGGATCAGGCTCTGACGTGGCTGTCGGGGTCACGACCGGGGTTGTCGGCGGCTGCGGGGCTGCCGCACTGTCTTGCTCTCCCAGCTTCTCATAGATCGTTCGTGCCACCTGCGGATAGGACTGACGCAGCTCGGGCGCGATGTTATCAGGCAGATCGAACGTCGGTGCCGGTTCGCCGTAAAGCACCGAATAAGTGACCATCCCCGCCAGCAGGTAAAGCGTTGGCGTGCCATGCGGATCGGCGTCAACATAAAGCGCTTCGGGGTCAATTCCGGCGAGGGGGCCGTCACTGAACAACTCCGAAAGGATGCTTGCCACCGGGATCAGGCGGATCTGCGCCTCTGGCCGGGCCTGTTGGGCCGCCCCCGTGAACGCTACATACCAGTCGTGATATTCCCCACGATTGAACGCGTTGTAGCGGCGAAACTGACGCGCCGATGGCGGAAATCCGGCGCTCATCTCGGCCCAGCCCTCATAGAGGTAGATCGGCGCGACGCCATGCGCATCGATAATCCGTTCCAGCGCCGACAGCGGCGAAGCGCCATCGGGGTTGTCGCCGTCATAGGGCGCATCAGGGGCCTGATACTGGATGAAATTCGCCGGGTTGATCACAATTGCCTCCCAGCCTGCGGCGGCAAAATCGGTGCGGTCGCGATCCCACACGCCCGGCACCTCCCGGAACGACCAATTGGCCAGCGGCTTGCCGGGGCGCGCGAAATCGCGCAGGAACCCCCATTGCCCATCGGCACCAAACCGGTGCCCTGCGGCCTGCGCCATCCGTGCCAACCAATGTGGCACCGTGGTCTCGTCGGTGTCGCTGAGATGATGGATCAGCGAATTGCCGAAGAAATAGACCTTGCGCTCATCCGCCTGCACCGGGGCCTGAGCCAGCAAGATACCCCACAAAACCAAACAAAACACACGCAGCATGACACTCTCCCACAGGGTCACCTGGCCCCTCGGCCAAGACTGTTGCGCCTTTGGCGAATTCTTGCAAGGTTGATTGCAACCGCGTTCACCCTAGTGCGCGGGAATTGTTGAGTTTTCGCCTATGCGGCGCAAGAAAGAGAACGCCATGGATCCCGATTCGAACGTCTCTGCGGACGTGCCCGATTGGTCGCGTGAGAAGGTGCAGCGGGTCTGGGATCCCGGTCGCAAACTCTTGCGCTCGATCCGACGCTACCAGGCGGCGAAAGCGCGTGCTGGACTGCTCGGGCGTTTTGGCGCGCGTTACTGGGTCGCAGTGCATTGGTTCTGGTCACTGATGACACAGAGCGAAATCCACCTCAATTGCGAGATCGGCGGCGGATTGCGGCTGACCCATCCGACCGGAATCATCATCCATCCAGGTTCCAGGATCGGGGTGAATTGCATGATCTTCCATCAGGTCACATTGGCCGGTCCGGTGGTGCTCGGCGGGCATGTGGATGTCGGCGCGGGCGCCAAGCTGATCGGGCCGCTCAGCGTTGGCGATCACGCCCGCATCGGCGCCAATGCGGTGGTCACCCGCGACGTGCCTGCGGGTGCCACGGTGGCGGGCATTCCAGCCAAGGTGATCGAGAGCTGAAACCGCTTGCACCGCCGGCGGCGTCACCCGATCCAAGGTCTTGCGCCGCCTGCGGCGTCGCGGGGGGCCTCGCTGCGCTCGGCCCTCGATAGTACAACCGTTAGTATCTGAATCGGCTATTGTGCCGTAGGTGTCAGCGTCGGATTTGGATATTTGAGGCAAGATGAAGAACAGGCGAGTTGACGGCGGCCTGCGCTTTTCATCTTTCACCAAATGCTCATTTCCAGGCTCAAAATCTTCCACCCAAAGCGGTTTTCCGCCCCCAAGCCCCCCTTTGGCGAAAGGGGTGGGTGGGTGGGCTTTCGTCAAAGGGGGCGGGCGCATCGCCTGCGACAACCTCCCGGCCCTAGCCGAACGGTGCGGGTTTGGCGCGCTGGCCAAGCACCCAGTCATAGACATCCGCTATCTGCTCGGCCTTGCGCGCCCAAGTAAACGCATCGCTCACCCTCGCGCGACCGGTAGCAGACAGCATGCCCAACGCAGCCCGATCCGTAGCACAGCCTTCAAGTGCCGCGCGAAATCCGGCGATGATCTCCTGACGCGATCCAAGGGGCACCTTCAATCCGACCTGAGCATCCACCAATTCGCCCGGCCCGGCATAGTCGACAATAAGCGGCACCACCCCCAGCGCCATCGCTTCAAGCACCACGCCACCGCCGAACTCGCGCACCGATGGGAAGCTCAGCACATGGCAGTTTGCCAGCACCGCCTGCACTTTTTCATGCGCCAGCCAGCCGTGAAAGGTCACGGCGTCTGCCACCCCTTCGGACATGGCAAAAGATTTCAACCCTTCAAGCATAGGCCCGTCGCCGACCATCTCGATGCGCATCCGCCCTGCCCTGAGCAACGGCAATGCCGCCTCAAGCAGCATGTCCGGGCCCTTGTAAGGCACCATCCGCCCGACAAACCCGGTCCGCAACACATCACCCTCGGGCGCCGCCACGCGCGAAAACCGTGTTGGATCAATCGCATTTTCCGGGATGTAGACGCATTTGTCCTGCCAGCGCTGCGGCACTTCGCTCGCGGTATGGCGCGAGCCCACAATAATCGCCGCCGCATGGCGCAACGTGGCGCGCCGCCCGGGCAACGCCTTATAGGCCGCGCGCAGATAAGACAGCCACTCGCGCTCGCGCCGCCGCTCTGCCTCAAACCCCTTGGGCCATGGCACACCGCCATTCAAAGGCCCGAGAACAAACGGCACGCCCGCCCGCGCACAGCGCTTGGCCAGCGGCGAGGCAATCGTCGGCGACAGCGGCGTCACCCGATGCACCACATCAAACGCCCCGCCCGCGATCTCTTCGCCAAACCGCCGCCAGACAAGCCACTCGAAATAAGGATAACTCAGCGCCGACACCGCCTGCAAAGCGGTCCAGCCCTTGCCCTCACCGCCGCGCAGTCTCTCCCCCAGCTTCCACATCGGCCGCGCCAGCGCCTCGCTGTCGATGGCGGTGAAATCGCGCCCTTCGACCTCGCCGGCACGCAAGAACGCGTCGCGGTTGCGCACATGGGTGACGATATGCACCTCGGCCACCTGGCGCAAAGCCGTGGCCAGCGACCAGCCAATCAGCGGCACCGAAACCCACTCAGGGTTGGCCGCCTCGGCAATCACCAGAACCCGCGGTTTGCCACCTGCGCTCACATCAAGCTCCTCAAGCTGCGCCGCTGTCGCGTCCTGTGCGGCATCTGCCCTTCAACATAGCCCAACGCCATGCCCGAGATCAGAAAGGTCAGTGTGGTGATCGTCGCATTGGGCAGAAGATCAAACAGATTAAACGCCAATATCAGCGCCAGAGGCCCCATCCATGGCGACACCTCGTCTTCCCCTCCCAGTCCCCGGCTGCGCCCCGCCAAAAGGAACAATGGCCAGGCCAAAAGCCCGAATTCGGCGATGAACCCGACCCAACCAAACACCCCGATAGTGATGATCCAGCGCCCGTCGGTCACGGTCAGAATACGCCCCGACACCGGGTCAAGGATATGGTTGCGCCCCCAGCTTCCCCAACCGAATACCGGCTTTTCACGCGCCCGCTCCATCAACACTTCTTCGTTGTCAAAACGAAAATCAAGCGACGCGGCGCGGTCGCGATCCAGCGACGCCGCCTGCTCAACCAGCCAATCCGACGGCACCAGATCAAGCCCCTTCATCGCTGGATACGCCAGCGCCAGCGCCGCCACCAACGCCGCCATCCGAAATTGCGTCCGGCTCCCTGCAAGCAGAACCAGCGGCACAAGTGCCAGCGAATAGGCCAGCGAGGCCACCGATTTGCACAAGACCAGCACCAGCCACATATAGCCGGTCGCGAAAAAGGCGAAGGACTTCACCCGCCCCTGACTGCCCCGCCAGAGCGCCGCCGCCGCCACCACCACCATCAGCGCAAAAAACGCCACCCATAGCCCATGATAGAGAAACACAATGGGCCGGAAGCCGCCAAACCGCACCGTCTGTTCAAACACATGCTGGAAATAGCCGTAAATCCAGATATTAAGCTGCGGGCTCAGCCGGATCTCGATCAGCATCAGCAGAGAATAAACCAGCCCCAGCACCAGCAACGCCATCAGCAAATCACGCTGATCCTGACGCCGCGCCAGAAAATTCTGCGCCAGCACGAAGGGCAGCAAGAGCATCGCCTGTTGCACCATAAGCGCGAAGGCCTCAAGCAGCCGCAGCGCGGGCAGTCCGACGCGCCCGAAAAACACCGGCTCGCCGTTGGTCAAAACCGTGGCCAGCGGGCTGAGCACAAACACCAGCATCAAGATCCGCACCACGTTCGAGCGCGGAAAAATCCGCAACTCGCGCCCCCGCGTGAAAAACACGATGAGAAAGGCGACCACCGGCGGCAGCGTCTGCTTTGAAAGCGGCGGCATCAGCGGAAAGTCAAACACCGCTGGCGGTGGTGGCAGGAAAAGATAAGCCAGCAACAGCGACCAGATGATCGCCCGCCCGACATCAAGCTTGCGAAACAACATGATCGAGACCAGAGGCCATCCGGCCAACACGAGATATGCGAGAGTATTGGGCATGGTCTGCGGTGCTGCTCCGGAAAGGATTGCCAGGATGAAACTCTGGGCCGGATTGCTGAAACTGAGGGTCGGACCCGACCCTCTCTATCGCGGTTCTTGGTCAGGATGAAACCTGAACTCGAATTCGAAAGCCGTGCGTTGCCCGTTCGTTCAAGGCGCTTCGACCTCGTCTTGAATTTAACAATATGTCGCAAGACCTTATCAAACGTTTTCCTCTCTGTCGTCACGACCATTCGCCAATTGTCACGGAATGGTCCACAATCCCCCCGATTTCTGCCCACTGACACCGCTTGAATGACACCGAAACCCGCCCAACCTCGCTTTTGCCCAAGGCCTTGCCAATGACCGCTTTGAAGATTGCCTATCTCTGCGACATCTCGCCAAAGCATAAACAGCCCTATTCCGGCGGCAATGCGCGGATTTTCAAGGCGCTGTCCGAGCGTGCTGATGTCACCTTGCTGCCACGCCACTGGGGCCGTGTCGAACTCCTGCGTCAGGCGATTTATGGCCTCCCGGATGGCATGCAACTGCGTATCAGGTGGCGCGCGCACCTTGCCCTTGCCCGTATTATCGCCGCCCCGGTCAACCGCGCCCTGCGCGAAGGTGGCTTCGATGTGGTCTTTGGCGCCTATTCCTTTCAATCGCTGTCGCGGGTCCTCCCACCGCCCGGCTGTCTCAAGGTCTACTCCTCAGACGCCACACCAAGCGTCTACAAACGCTCAGAAATCGGCGACATATACCGCTCGCCGCTGCTCACACGCCTGTTGCTCGACCCGATAAGCCTGCGCGCCGAACACCGTGTGATGAATTCACTCGACCTGATGATCTGCCCGTCGCAATGGCTCAAACGCGAGGCCGATGCGCTCTATGACCTGCCCCCCAACCTAGCGCATGTCATTCCCTGGGGTGCCAATGTCGATGATCCCGGCCTGGCCCCGCCACCGCCCGCTCCCAGCATCGATACGCCGCTCGATCTGCTGATCATCGGGCGCGACTGGTTTGCCAAAGGCGGCCCCGAGGCGTTCGAGACGATGAACATCCTGCGCGCGCGCGGGGTCGATGCCCGCCTCACCGTGATCGGCTGCACCCCGCCCGAGTTTCACATCAACGAATATGTCACGGCGCTCGGCGCGCTCGACAAATCCAAGCCTGACGAGGCCGCACGCCTGGACTCTGCCCTGCGCTCGGCACATTTCCTCATGCAGCCCAGCGTCGAAAGCTATGGTTTTGCCTTTTGCGAGGCGGCAGCCTATGGCTTGCCATCGCTGTGTCGCAATATCGGCGGCGTACCGGTGCGCGATGGCATCACCGGTCACCCCCTGCCCGCCAACGCAGAACCCACCGATTTCGCCGATGTCGCGATGCGCTATTTGTCCGATTCCAAGCGCTATTTCGCCCTGCGCGCCTCGGCCCGCGCCGACTACGAGGCCCGGCTCAATTGGCCCGCGTGGGCAGATGCCACAATCGCTCTGATGCATGAAAAGCTGGCGCAATCCCGGTAGAGCAGGCCTCCCGCTCACCATCCATTGAAACGTCTTAATACCCCGTCGCGCGCAGCACGACCGTCACGGTCCGCGCCATCACCCGCAGATCGGTCCCAAGCGACATCCCCCGGAAATACGCGTTGTCGTAAAACGCCCGCTCAGCAAAGCTGGTCTCGTTGCGATCACTGACCTGCCAGAACCCGGTGATCCCCGGGCGCATTTCGTAATAGGCCGCGCCGGGATAAAGCTCGCGCTGATCCACCATCATCGGGCGCGGCCCGACAAGCGACATCTGGCCCAGCAGAACGTTGAAAAGCTGGGGCAACTCATCCAGCGATGTCTTGCGGATAAAACTGCCAAATAGGGTGATGCGCGGATCGCTTTTCAGCTTCTGATTCAGATCCCATTCGACCCGTGCCTCTTCGTTGCGCTCCAGATAGGAATCAAGGATCTCATCGGCCCCCGCCACCATCGAGCGCAGCTTGAACATGTGAAACACCCGGCCCTTTCGGCCCAGCCGCTTTTGCACATAAATCGGCGAGCGCCCGTCAAGCGCGATAATCGCCATCAGCGGCACAAGAATTGCCACCGTCGGCACCAGCGCCACCAGCACAAGCACAACGTCAAGCAACCGCTTGACCCAGCGGCGATACGCCCCTGTCCCGCGGCGCAGCGGTTTGTCGTTGTCGATCAGGCCTTGCAGCCTGCCGACATCAAATCGAGGCACAATACGTTCGTTCACAACACAATCCCCAAGCGAAAACGCAGACACCGACAAAAAGCTTTTGAATCACGCCCTAGATCACGCCTGTCGCGGCGCTGGCCGTAATCCCGCATGACCCAGAATTACAGCAGGGCCATTTTTAGCACTTCGTCGTCGCATGCGTCCCCCAGACATCACACGTTCGATCTGGCGCAAGCCCCGGCCCGTCAACAGCCCCACAAGACGGGTTCGGATCTGTCTGTCTCGCAGCAGTTCGAATGCGTCGAAAATAGGGCGGCAGGCCCCCACACGTCAAACCTTGTCTTTACGCCACTCAACTTTAAGGAGAGTCATCTTTCATCGAAACCCTCCAAACACCCCACCCCCGACGGCGCAAAAACCGGTGAAACCGCCGCCTGTTCACCGCCGCTCTCTCGGCGCGCAAACCGGTCACGATTTATTTGTCGGCTGAACAGTCTGATCCGTGTCCTTCATCCAAATCTGACGCTTTGCCAACAATTCGGCTCCGCCCTCTCATGTGGCCTTCCTCCTTCACTTGTAGCGTGTTGAGAAACAATTCAAGCGGTGCCTCGCGGCTTGCAGCGGCTCACGAAACAATAACGCCGCTTTTTTCGGCAAAACCCGCTGAAAACACGTGATTTTTACTTCGCCCCGCAATTCACGACCTGACGAAAACCGCGCAAAATTCCCCCTCGATCCGGCCGCTTCCGGCCGTCGAAACCGACCTTTTGCCCGCCATCGCCCATTGCCCTTGCCGCCTGTTCACATCCCGTTTACACCCGGATGCAACACCTCCCCAAGCGCTCCCCAGGCAACACGCTGAAAGCGAGTATGCAGACCAAAATATCTCAACCACCGCCTCCTCCAACGCCCGTTCAACCGCGTTTCATCCCCCGTTGCACCGAATTTTTAGGCAAATTTCTCGCCAATTTGCCCCGAATCAGCCGCACATTCACCAGTTGCAACCAAACGCTCCGGCGCGGCGCCGTGCCAATGCCACCCGCAGGGCTGAAAACGTACCCAAAACAGAGCCGCAACAGGGTTTCCATAAGGCCAGATATCAGTCTCTATAAGACCAGCTTACTCTCGACAGCAAACCTACTGCTCTGCGCAACTATCATTTGGTAATTGGACGCAGACTTGCGTAATGTAATCTCATATGCAGCTATCGCGATACAATATTAGGACAACGAGGCAATTAGATGACAGAAAGCAAACTGGCCGCGCGCCCTTCTCCCAAGGTTTCCGACGAGATACGGCAAACGACCTGTTACATGTGCGCCTGTCGTTGCGGCATCAATGTGCACCTCGAAAACGGTCGGGTAAAATACATTGAGGGCAACCGCGATCATCCCGTCAACAAGGGCGTGCTCTGCGCCAAAGGCTCGGCCGGGATCATGCAGCATTACGCCCCCTCGCGCCTCAACGCGCCGATGAAACGCTCCGGCCCACGCGGCTCGGGCGAGTTTGAGGAAATAAGCTGGGACGAGGCCTATGCCATCGCCACATCCTGGCTCAAACCGCTCCGCGACACCGCCCCGGAAAAGCTCGCCTTCTTCACCGGCCGCGATCAATCTCAAAGCTTCACATCCTTTTGGGCACAGGCCTTCGGCACCCCCAATTACGCCGCACACGGCGGCTTTTGCTCGGTCAACATGGCGGCGGCGGGCATCTACACAATGGGTGGCGCCTTCTGGGAGTTCGGTCAGCCCGACTGGGAGCGCACCAAGCTTTTCATGATTTTCGGCGTGGCCGAAGATCACGATTCCAACCCGATCAAGATCGGAATCGGCAAGATGAAGGCCAATGGCGGCAAGATCATTGGCGTGAACCCGATCCGCTCGGGCTATAACGCCGTGGCCGACGACTGGATCGGCATCACCCCCGGCACTGATGGCCTCTTTATCCTTGCGATGATCCACGAATTGCTCAAAGCCGGGAAAGTCGACCTTAACTATCTCACCCGCTACACCAATGCCGGTTTCCTAGTGAACACCGACCAAACCAACCCCGATTTCGGCCTCTTTTTGCGCGACTCCGACGGCAAGGCGCTGATCATCGACCGCACCAACGGCAAACCGGTGCCTTTTGATGCGCCGGGCGTCAAACCCGATCTCGCGGGTCATATCCGCCGCGCTGGCGTCACCTACAAACCCGCCTTTCAACTCTTGGCCGAAAAATACCTCGACCCGCAATACGCCCCTGAAAACGCTGCCGAAAAATGCGGCCTCACGGCTGAAAAAATCCGCGCAACCGCCGCTGAACTGGCCCGCGTCGCCTTTGACGAGGAGATCACCCTCGATATCCCTTGGACCGACTGGAAGGGCGAAAAGCACGAGAAAATGACCGGCCGCCCGGTCTCTTTCCACGCCATGCGCGGCATCAGCGCCCATTCCAACGGCTTTCAAACCTGCCGCGCGCTGCACATCCTGCAAATCCTCCTGGGCAGCGTCGAAGTCCCCGGCGGCTTCCGCTTCAAACCGCCCTACCCCAAACCGCCCGAAAGTCACCCAAAACCCCACGCAGGTGCGCAGCCCGGCAAGCCGCTCGACGGCCCGCACTTGGGCTATCCCTTGGGTCCCGAACACCTTCTGATCAACGAGGATGGCAGCGCCAAGCGCATCGACAAGGCCTTTACGTGGGAAAACCCGTTCTCGGCGCATGGCCTCATGCACATGGTCATTTCCAACGCCCACGCGGGCGACCCCTATAAGATCGACACGCTGTTCATGTATATGGCCAACATGGCGTGGAATTCTTCCATGAACACCAGCCAAGTCATCAAGATGCTGACCGACAAGGATGAAAACGGCGAATACGTCATCCCGCACTTCATCTATTCTGATGCCTACAGCTCGGAAACCGTCGCCTACGCTGATCTCATCCTACCCGACACCACCTATCTGGAGCGTCACGATTGCATCTCCCTTCTCGATCGCCCGATCTGCGAAGCCGAAGCCGCCGCCGACTCCATACGCTGGCCCGTGGTTGAACCCGACCGCGACGTCAAAGGCTTCCAATCCGCCCTCTGTGATCTCGGCGCACGTCTCGGCCTGCCCGGTTTCGTCAACGATGACGGCTCCCAGAAATTCGACGATTATGCCGACTATATCGTCAGTCACGAACGCCGTCCTGGCGTCGGCCCTCTTGCAGGTTTCCGTGGCCCCAATGGCGACAAGAACGGGCGCGGCGAACCCAACCCGAAACAGCTTGAGAAATACATCGAAAACGGCGGCTTCTGGATCAATCACATCCCCGAAAACGCCCAATTCATGAAGCCGTGGAACCAGCATTATCAGGATTGGGCCGTCGAAATCGGCATCTTCGATGCCCCCGCGCCTTATGTCTTCAACCTCTACTTGGAGCCGATGCGCAAGATGCAGCGCGCCGCCGAAGGTCATGGCGATATCCAACCGCCCGACCACCTGCGCGATCAACTCAAAGCCACGATGACGCCCCTGCCCGAATGGTATGAACCCATCGAAGAAGGCATGGTCGACAAAGACGACTACCCGCTGCACGCCCTGACCCAGCGCCCAATGCACATGTATCATTCGTGGGGGTCGCAAAACGCGTGGCTGCGTCAGATCACCGGCGTCAATAAACTCTTCATTCCCGGCTCGGTGTGGGACGAAAAAGGCTTCACCGAAGACGACAATTGGGCCTATGTCAGCTCGACCCACGGGCGCATCAAATGTCAGGTCGCCCGCATGGATGCCTTAAATGAAAACACCGTCTGGACATGGAACGCCATCGGCAAGAAGCGCGGCGCTTGGGCGCTGAGCGAAGACGCACAGGAAAACACCAAAGGCTTCCTGCTCAACCACCTCATCAACGAACTTCTCCCACCCAAGGGCGATGGCCGCCGCTGGGCCAACTCCGATCCCGTCACCGGGCAAGCGGCATGGTTCGACCTGCGCGTGCGTATAGAAAAAGCCCCCCCCGGCGGCCCTTCTGAGCCCGCCCACACGGCTTCGAAATCCCCAGTCGGCCAAGGCCCCAAAGACATCGCATACGGCGAGGAATTCTAATGACAACCCTACCCACCTCCACCGAGAAGAAACTCGGCCTCGCCATTGATCTTGATACCTGCGTGGGCTGCCACGCCTGCGTCGTAAGCTGCAAGGAATGGAACACCTCAAACTACGGCGCGCCCCTCTCCGACATCGACGCCTACGGCGCCGAACCACACGGCACTTTCCTCAACCGCGTCCACACGTTCGAAGCCCAACCCGAGAGCGGCTGCTCGCAAACCGTCCACTTCCCCAAATCTTGCCTGCATTGCGAAGACGCCCCCTGCGTCACCGTCTGCCCCACCGGGGCCAGCTATAAACGCACCGAAGACGGCATCGTTTTGGTGAATGAGGATGATTGCATGGGCTGCGGCCTCTGCGCCTGGGCGTGTCCTTATGGCGCGCGCGAACTCGACCTGCTGGCCGGCGTGATGAAAAAATGCACCCTCTGCGTTGATCGCATCTACAACGAAAACATCCCCGAAGAAGACCGCGAACCCGCCTGCGTGCGCACCTGCCCCGCCGGTGCGCGCCACTTCGGCGACTTCGCTGACCCTGACTCAAACGTTTCGCGCCTCGTGGCCGAGCGGGGCGGCATTGACCTCATGCCCGAACAAGGCACCAAACCCGTCAATAAATACCTGCCCCCCCGGCCCAAGGACACGCCCTCCTCCGCCCGGCTCGAAGAACCCCACAAAGAACCCAAAGGCTTCCTCGCCTGGCTCGACAAAGCACTGGAGGCTCTCTGACATGCACCCGGCTCCCTCCGTCATTATCTTCACCGCTTTCTCCGGCTTGGGCTTCGGCCTTCTCGCATGGCTCGGCATCGGCCTGCCGCCAGTCACCGGCTGGGTCGCCTTCGCATTCTACGTGCTGGGCTATGGCATGGCCGTCGGCGGCTTGCTCGCGTCCGTCTTCCACCTCGGCAACAAGAAAAACGCGATCAAGGCGTTCTCGCAATGGCGCTCATCCTGGCTCAGCCGCGAAGGCGTCATGGCCGTGCTCGCGCTACTCACCCTGGCACCCTATGCCTTCGCTCAGGTGTTCTTTGACACCATGATCCGCCCCTTGGGTATCCTCGGCGCGATTTTCTGCGTGATCACCGTCTTCACCACCTCGATGATCTATACCCAGCTCAAATCGGTGCCGCGTTGGAACACCCCGCTCACGCCTGCGCTCTTCCTGGCATTCTCTCTCGGCGGCAGCGCACTCTTCGTCGATCTGCCCCGCACCACAGCCGCCCTCCTCACACTCCTCGGCGTGCTGCAAGTGATGGTATGGATCAAGGGCGATGCCAAAGGCCAAACTGGCGACAGCACCATCGAAAGCGCCACCGGTCTCGGGCGTATCGGCAAGACCCGCCTGCTGGAACCGCCTCATTCGGGCCAGAACTACCTGCTCAACGAAATGGCCTACACGGTCGCGCGCAAACACGCTCTGAAACTGCGCTTCATCGCGCTGATCTTCGCCGTCATTGTGCCGGTCATCCTGCTGCTGACCCTGCCACTCACCCATTTCATCGGCTTTCTGGCCGTGCTCTCACACCTCATCGGCCTCTTTGCCGCGCGCTGGCTGTTCTTTGCCGAAGCCGCCCATGTGGTGCGCCTCTATTATGGCAAGTAACCCCACCAACACCTGACCCCGAAAGACCGCCATGAAGAAAGTCATCCTCAGCCGCCTGCAAACCATCCCCGTCGCCGGGGTGCATCCCGATCTCGTAATGTCGGGCATGATCGTCGAAGGCGAGGTTTCCGTGACGGACGGCAAAGTCATCATCCCCGTGCATGTCCCCGACGACTTCTCGGGCGATCTCGCCGCACTGCAATCGGCGATCGAGGCCAAGATCGAACCGGTCGAAGGTGTCAAAAACCTGCTCGTCGTCCTCACGGCCGAGCGCGCCGCGCCCAAAGCCCCCGAACCGCCCCGCCTCAAGAAACGCCCCACTGAGCCCAAAGGCGACGACGACAAACGCCCCGCCATGGCGCCCATTCCCGGCATCAAGACAATCCTCGCCATAGCCTCAGGCAAAGGCGGCGTCGGCAAATCCACCTGCGCCACCAACATCGCACTCGGACTGTCGCAACTCGGCCTCAAGGTCGGGCTTCTGGATGCCGATATCTACGGCCCCTCTGCCCCCAAACTGATGGGCATCCAAGAACAACCCCGCATTGAAGGCGACCGGGTGTTCCCGATTGAGAAATACGGCATCAAGGTCATGTCGATGGGCTTCTTCATGGAGGAAGAAAACCCCGTCATCTGGCGCGGTCCCATGGTGGTCTCGGCGCTGATGCAATTCACCCGCGAGGTCGACTGGGCCGGCGATTGGGGCAGCCTTGATGTTCTGGTCCTCGACATGCCGCCGGGCACTGGTGATGCGCAACTCACCATGGCCCAACAAACCCCGCTCACCGGCGCGGTGATCGTCTCCACCCCTCAGGATCTCGCCCTGATTGACGCGCGCAAAGGGCTCAACATGTTCAAGAACGTTGATGTCCCGATCCTCGGCATCATCGAAAACATGAGCACCTTCATCTGCCCGCATTGCTCCAAGACCAGCGACATTTTCGGCCACGGCGGCGCCGAGGAAGACGCCCGCCGTCTCGGCGTTCCCTTTCTTGGCGCCATCCCGCTGCATATGGACATCCGCGAACATTCCGACGCTGGCACGCCCGTCGTGGTCTCCCAACCCGACAGCCCCCACACAAAGGTCTACAAATCCATCGCCCTCAAACTCGCCACCCGCCTCTTCCCCGAAGACGACCCGGACTAGGCCACGGCCCACCCGCCCCTTCATCTTGCCAGAAATATCCCGGGGAGCACGAGGGGCTGGCCCCTCGTTCCCGCCCGTGTCGCGCGCACCAACGCACGCAGGATTAGGTTAATCCCGCGTCAATTTTTTCGAAACCGCCTGTCATACACCTGTCAGCCGGAAGTCAGCCGCCGGTCACCCCCCCGATTCGCATAATCGCAATGGCGTTAACCCGTCGGCACGCTCCGGTAACACTCAGCTAAAATGCACCCCGACTCAGATCATCCGCTCCATGATCTTCATGCCGATAAATCCGCCGATGACGATGGCGACAAAGGTCAGAAGCGATCCCAGTGCCAGCGTCGAAAACCCGGTCACCGCCTGCCCGATGGTACATCCCAGCGCCATCACCCCGCCAAACCCCATCAGCATCGCCCCCCCAAGATTGCGCAGCGTATCGGCCGGGTCCGAGAAGGTGGCGAGGTGGAATTTCCGCTGGAAAACCGCCATCAAGAACGCCCCCAAAAGCGCGCCCGCCGTGGTGGTCACGGCAAAGCTCGGCACCTTGTCGGCGGTAAACCGCATGAAATAGTCGATGCTGTCCCCCGCCGGGCGCACATAGCTCAGCGACGCCAGCATCGGGTTGTCGGCAAACTCGTCAAAGGTCATCGCCGTCAACAGCCACCCGGCAATCACACAAAGCCCGATACCGACCCCCGCCACCAGATTGACAGGCGAGTGGCGAAAGCTCCGATCGGCAAAACAATAAATCAAAAGCGCCCCGGCAATCACCACCACGCTCAGCCACGTGGCGGTTTCCGCCGCCATGCCGGTCAGACCGGAAAGGATTGTATTTATTCGATTATCAGCAAGCCCGGCGCTCCCCATGTCAAAACTCGTCGCATCGACAAATGCCACCCGGCTCTCGGCCAGAACCCCGCCGATGGTCATATAGGCGGTGGCGCCGATCATCCACAACACGATCAGCGCGCGCAGATCGCCCGCCCCCGCCCGCACCAGGTTCTTGGAGACACAGCCGCCGGAAAAAACCATGCCGATCCCGAAAATCAGACCACCCAGAATATGACCGCCCCACATCAATTGCGAAGTCACATAGAGGCTGCTGCTCATGTCGGCGATGCCGCTGCGCTCTATCCACAGCACCCCGATCATCGCCACCGCCACCGCCAGCAGCCAGGCGCGAAACCGTCTCCAGTCGCCAAAATTGGCAATGTCCGAAAGCGACCCCATGGTGCAGAAGTTGGTGCGCGCCACAATCGCGCCGAACACCACCCCGATCAGTAACCCACCCCAGCCAACGTAAAACGCAGCATTCTCTACCGCGGCCTCTTTCCACGCCTCGATCATCGTCCCTCCCCTCAAGTGTCTTTTGTTCGCGCAGACCTGAGCGCCCGCCAACCTAATCAAAAATTAGCATATATGATTGAACCTTACCGAACGAAAAATGTCGCACCCGACACCCGTGCGCCCCTCAAGCGCAGATTTCATCCCGGCGCCGCGCAATAAAGCGCGTGCAGCGTCTGCAAGATAGCGATCGCCTCATCGCTGTCGATGCGATAGATCACCGATTGCGCATCGCGCCGGTGCGCCACGATGCGTTCGCCGCGCAGCACCGCCAGTTGTTGCGAAACCGTCGATTGCCCCAGCCCCGTGGCAACCTGCAATTCCTGAACCGAGCGTTCGCCTTCCAGAAGATTGCACAGGATCATCAGCCGCTTCTCGTTCGACATCACCCGCAAAAGCTGGCTGGCCCTGCCGGAGTTTTTTTCAAGAACACTCAGATCCATCGAATATCCCCCGCCTCTAGCGCATACCTCCTCTGGTACAGGGCGCACAGTTCGACAAACAAGCATAATTCCCCATTTTGGTGGCAGAACGGCGCAAGATTGACTCGATTTTCTCCCCGCATATTGTAATATTCAAATATTGGAACCTTTTTGGGAGACCCGGTGGATGAAGGATAGCAACGATCTGGAGAATGCCAAGAGCATGTCGATCATCGTCACCAAGGGGTCGTTGGATTGGGCCTACCCGCCCTTCATCCTCGCCACCACTGCGGCTGCGATGGATGTCGACGTAACCATGTTCTTCACTTTCTACGGTCTGCCGCTCCTGAAAAAAGAGCTGAACATGAAATTCACCACGTTGGGCAATGCCGCCATGGAGATGCCGATGATGGGCGCGCACATGCCGATGCCCAACCTCATGGGCATGATGCCCGGCGCTGGCGCTCTGGCCGGCACGATGATGAAAAACCTGATGAAAAAGAAGGGCGTCGCCTCAATCGAGGACCTGCGCGAAGCCGCGATCGATCTCGATATTCGCATGATCGGCTGTCAGATGACACTGGATCTGTTTGAGTATAAACGCGAAGACATGATCGACGAAATGGAAATCGGCGGCGCCGCCACCTATATGGAAAACGCGCTGAAATCCGATATCAACCTATTCATCTGAACGCTGAAAAACCAAGGATTTAGGGAGGAGAGAAACCACATGGCCGATCAACTGTTGGACGCGAAAGGGCTGAACTGCCCGCTGCCGATCTTGAAAGCAAAGAAAGCCCTCAAAGGCATGAGCGCCGGTGAAATATTGGAAATCCAGGCCACCGATCCTGGCTCGGTCGCCGATTTTGCCGCCTTCTGCAATCAGACCGGCAACCAGCTTCTGAGCCAGTCAAACGAAGGCGATGTCTACAAGTTCGAGATCAAACGCGCCTGATCCAAAGCGCGCGTTTCACTGTATGACAGGCTATGAAAGCCCCGCCCAGATCCCGGCGGGGCTTTTGCCTATCCGCGCCCAAGCCCTTCATCTTGCTCAAAATATCCCCCCCCGGAGGGTCCCGCAGCAGCCTCGCGCGCAATCGCTCAAAACTCGCAAACCCTCCCCTTGCATCGTCCCACAAAACTCAAAAACGCGGCAACCCAAGGCACCTGCGCGGTGTTGCGCAGATGGATGAACCCGGCCACGGTATTGCCCATCACAATCGCGTCACGCGCGCCATCGGTGCCATGCCCACGTGTGATCTTTCGCGCAAAAGTCAGCCCCTCGGGCAGCCCGTCCAGCGACGCATAGTGAAACTCATGTGCACGGATTTCCCGCCCCGCACTCCCCCAGGGATTGGCCGCCGTGCAGTCATAGCGCACATAGCCGCGCCCCTGCGGACGCGCATGCATCTTCGCACGCCCCGGAATGAAGCTAACCATCTCATAACTGTCCGCGCCCCAATCGATCCCCTCGCAAAGATACATCAAGCCGCCACATTCCGCATAGCACGGCAAGCCCGCCTCCAGCGCCGCTTTCAGCGATCTGCGCATGCTCACATTCGCCGCCAACTCCCCGGCCCGCATCTCGGGAAACCCGCCACCGATGAACAGCCCGTCAATATCCGGCAGTTCCTCCTCCCGCGTCATATCAATCGGCACCAAAACGGCCCCCGCCGCCTCGAACGCCTCCAGATCGTCAGGGTAATAAAATCCAAAAGCCGCATCGCGCGCATAACCGATCCTAAGCCCCTCTCCCGGCTTCTCGACAGGTCTTACATGCGGCGCACCCTCGAAATCAGGTGCCCCATTCGCCAGTTTTCGCACCCGCTCCAGATCAACCGACCCGCCCACGATTTCGCCAATCCGCGCCACGATGGCATCGCGTTCGTCGGTCTCGCTGGGCGGCGTCAGCCCCAGATGCCGCTCGCCAATCTCAAGCCCCGCATTGCGCCAGACCGACCCCAGAACCGGCAGACCCGAATAGGTTTCAACGGCGCGCACCAACTTGGCCTCATGGCGTGCGCCCCCCACCTTGTTCAGGATCACACCGGCGATATTTACCTCTTCATCAAAGGCGCGATAGCCCAGCAAGAGCGGCGCAATCCCCCGGCTCATCCCCAACGTGTCGATCACCAGAACCACGGGCAAACTCAGCAGTTTGGCCAGCGCCGCATTGGCGTCCGAGCCATCCGGCTCCACCCCGTCATAAAGCCCCTTGTTGGCCTCTACTAACGACAGACCTCCCGATCTTTCGCAGAAAAATCGCGTGATTTCCTCCGGCTCCATCGCATTGAAATCAAGGTTGTAACAAGCCCGCCCGCTCGCCGCCGCGAGCCACATCGGGTCGATATAGTCCGGCCCCTTCTTGAAGGTCGAAATATCCACTCCGCCCGCGCGGAACGCTGCCGAAAGCCCCATCGACACCACCGTCTTGCCCGATGACTTGTGCGCCGCCGAGATCATGAAGCGCGGGGCGTGGGTCATGTCTGATAGGGCAGAAAGCCATTGTCGCGTGCCTGCCAAAGCGCGCCCGCCGCCGCTTCGGCCTCCTCAATCGACCCCGCCTTGCCCATCGTGCGCAGCGTTATCGCAATCGTGCCGATGATCGTCGCCGTGGCATAGGCGTCATCCACGTCGCCGCGCCAAACATCCACCAACCGCTCCAGCGCCATTTGGTCATCCGGCGGCTGATGCCCCTCGGGTAGACGCTGCGGCCATGTCTCGACCAGCGGTTCCGCGTTGCCGTGCGTCCTCCAAACCTGCGTCGGCTTATTGGGCCGCCGCTCCACCTCACCGCCCTCGCCGCGAAACACCGCCATGTTTTCGATCCCCATCAGGCGCGCCGCACCCGCGTGAATATCCATGAAGCCACGATGGAAGATCCCCTGCATCACCGTGGGCGCATCAAACGGGTTCAGCATGCGCGAAAACGAATGCACCGGCGAGCGCAGACCAAAAACCGGCCGCAAATCAATCAGATGGCGCAGCGTCGGGCTCATCACTTCCAGCGGCACATAGGCAAATTTGCGCGCCTCGATATGCTCACCTGCCTCGACCAGAGATGCCGCCGCCGGAAAGCCCAAGCTCTCCAACACCTCGCGAGTATAGAGCCGCCCCGGCGTATGCCCTTCCGTGCCATGCAGACAAACCGAATAACCCGCATTCACCAGCGCGAGTACCGACAGCACAAACCAAGGCAGCTGGATCCGCTTGCCCGCGTAAGAGGACCAGTCGATATCGACCTCTGGCATCTCCTTGGGCAAATCGAACGTCTGCCGCGCCCCGATGGCAAAGCCCGCGATCTCTTCGGGCGCTTCCTCCTTGAGCCGCAAGAGCATCAGAAACGCCCCGATCTGCTCGGGCAGCGCCTGCCCACTCAACAGCATTTCCATCGCCTCTTCGCTTTCTTCAAGCGTCAGGTGGCGTTGCTTGGTCTTGCCGCGGCCCAGAATGGCGACGAATTTGGAAAACGGATGTGGGGCTTGTGCGTTCATGGTAGCCTCTCTTGGCCTGGATCAGTTGCCGGGCACATTGGCATCCCTCAAGTTGGTCGGCAATATGCGCAAGACTTTTGCCGCCACCCCCACGATCACAAGCGCCAGCGCCACACCGCCCAGCCCCAGCAAAACTTCTGGCCATTTCGGCGCATAGCTGGCCACCTCTCCATCGTAAAAGCTACTGGAAACCTCATATCCCGGCAGCATCTCCAGCGGATAAAGCTGCCCGCCCACCACGATCACATAGACCTGCGCCAGCCCGCCAATGATAACAAGGATCGACGCCCAGATCGGTTCTGATTTCGCCTCGCGGATATATGGCAGATAGATCAGCGCAATCGGCAGCAGCCCACCAATCACCACCTGCCCCAGCCAGAATGCCCAGGTCACATGGCCACCTTCCAACAGGATGAAACGCTCAAACCCGGCATGTTCGGCGGCATAGAGCGCCGTCAAATGCTGCACGGCGGTAAAATACAAAACCACCATGGCAAACAGCGCAAGAAGCTGACCCAGCCGATGCATCAGCACTGCGCCAATCGCCCGCCCGGTCAGCCTGAACAGCGCCACCAGCACAAGAATGAACACCGCCAGCCCAAAGCTGAAGGACATCGCAATAAACAGCGGTGCCATGATCGCCGCATCATACCCCGGTCGCGCCACCAGCCAGCCAAAGATCGAGCCGGTCCCGGTGGTCAGCGCCAGCCGCCACAGGAAAGCAACCGTCCCCGCAACCCGCACATATCTGTAGTCCAGGCGGCTCATCTGCACGGCAAGGTAAACCGCCACCACCACCAGAAAGCCGGTATAAAGATAGATATTCCAGGCAAAGATCGACTTGAAATTATAGGTGGTCATCGCCACCAGCAACCGGTCAGGCCGCCCCAGATCAAGCACCAGAACCGCCAGCCCCCCGATCAGCAGAGACATCGCCAGCACCGCAGATAGGCGCGCAATCGGCTTATATGGTGCTTTGCCAAACACGCTGGCAATCGACGCCGCATTCAAAGCCCCCGACGCCGCCACAATGAGAAAAATGGCAAACACATGCGGCAGGCCCCAAACCACCTGATTGGTCATACCGGTGGCGATATGCCCATAGTGTTCGACATATAACACCGCCGCCCCCGCCGACACGATGAACGCCATCAGCAACAACGCCACACCCCAAACCGCCCTCGTGGCCTTGATTTCGCGATAAATCGTGCGCTCTGTCATCGCCTTACCCCTGTCCAAGCTGCGTGTAACGAACCCCGGGATTCAGATCGAGATCGGGGCGCAACGCACTTGAAGGGAACGCCGCCAGACGCTTGGCAATCTCGCTTGTCGGATCTTTCAGATCGCCGAAAATGATCGCCTCATGCCCCGCCGCCGCACAGGCCTCGACGCAAGCAGGCGTGCCGCCCTTATCCACGCGATGCACACAAAGCGTACAGCTTTCCACCGTGCCCTGCCCGCGCGGCGCGTGGCTCTTCTGGTTGATCACCGGCTCATGCACGAAACTACGCGCCTTGAACGGACACGCCATCATGCAATAGCGGCAACCGATACAGGTATGTTTATCGACCAGCACGATCCCGTCCGCCCGCTTCATGCTCGCCCCCGTCGGGCAAACATCGACACAGGGCGGTTCCTCGCAATGCTGGCACATCATCGGCATGTTCGCCTGATGCCCGGTCGCCTTGCTGGTCAACGTCAGCTTGCGGATCCATTGCGCATCGGTTTCCGGGCTGTCGCCGCCGCCCCAGCCGTTTTCTTCCGAACACGCGCTCACACAGGCGCTGCAATCGTCCTTGCATTTGCTCACGTCGATCAACAGGCCCCAGCGTTTGCCCGCGTCCGCACCCGCCGCCTCGGCTGACGATCCGCCAAACGCCATCAGCGTCACACCCGGTGCCAATGTCGCAGTGGCCACGGCTGCACCGCTGCGCAACAAATCGCGCCGTGTCATCTCGGCCCGGTTCATCGCCTGTTGCGCAGGGGGTTGCCGGGCGTCTTTCGGCATCTGAAACTTCATTCGCCCAAGCCCCCGCTCTTGCCCGCGAACCGCTTGAGATACCCCTCAACCGCCCCGATATCACCCTGCGGAGGCGGCATCATCGCCTGATCGCGCCCCGATATCGCATGCTCATCCACCCCATCAGGGGTCGAGCGGTGGCACGTGAAACAATCAACCTTAACAGCCACATAATCATGGCACACCCGACAGAAATGCTTGTCGCTGTCATAGGTTACTGGCGTTCCCTGATCGTCGCTGACCGCATGACACTCAAAACACCCCTTCAGGCTCGCCTCGATCTCGCGCTCGCCCCGGCGCAGCGTCAGGTCGCGATCATGGCGCATCATCTCCATGTGGTTCCTGCGCCAGAAACCGTTGCCCTCGGCATGCGCCTCGCCCACGCCCTTGGGAATATCGGGCAACAGCGATGCACGACCCTCGGCAACGGCGCCCCCGGCCAGCATCATCAGAAGCCCGAAAAGAACGGCAGTCCGTATCATGCCTACTCCCCAAGCCCCATCTTGATATAGCCCGACGGGCAGACATCGGCGCAGATGTGGCAGCCGATACAGGCGTTGTAATCGGTATAGACATAGCGCCCGACCGTGCGGTCGGCCTTGGGCACGCGATGCACCGCGTCCTGCGGGCAATAGATCACACAGTTGTCGCACTCCAGGCACATGCCGCACGACATACAGCGTTCACCCTCCTTTTGCGCCTGCTCCTCGGAAAAGCCGATGATGCGTTCCTCAAAGTTGCCCAGAACGGCATCGCCCTCGATATGCACCTCTTCGCGCAACTCGCGTTTCACATAGCCGAAATGCCCCTTGAAAAGCTCACTATGCGGGATGATCTGGTTGCTGCCACGATCCTCGTAATTGTGTATCGCGAAATTCGCGGTATTGGTGCCGCGCGTCTGGCTGTGGTCATAGGCTTCCGGCTGTTTGCCGCGCTGGTGCAACTCTTCCATCAGGTTGAAATGATGCACGTCCACTTTCGGGCGTTTGGCCACTTCGCCATCATCCAGAAAATCGGTGATGATCTCGGCCCCGATCCGCCCGTGGCCGATGGCGGTGGTCAACAGGTGCGGCTTGACGATGTCGCCACCGGCGAAATGCTTGTCGCGCCCCTTGACCTTGTAAGGCCCCTCGATGTCGATGAACCCGCGTTCGTTGGCGAACCCCTCCAGCCCGCTGAAATCACCCATCTGGCCGATCGCGGCGATTATGATATCGGCCTCTATCTCAAATTCCGTGCCTTCCACCGGCTCGGGCACCATCCCCTTCATGGTGCATTCGCACATCCGCAACCCCGTGGCGCGGCCTTGCGCATCCTTGATCACCTCCAGCGGCATCACCCCGCCGCGCAGGTCGATCCCCTCGCGCTTGGCGTCGTCGCGCTCGCGCTCGGCCGCCGTCATCTGATCAATCGGAAACAGCGAGGTCAGCGTCGCCTGCATCCCCTCACGGGTCAGGCTTGAGGCCACATCATGGCTGGTAAAATCAATCACCGTGCCGTCATTGCGCTCGGGAATCCCCGGATGGGTGATATGGCCCAAACGGCGCGCCACGCTGGCCACGTCGATCGAGGTATCGCCCCCACCTACAACCACGACTTTCTGAGCCGTCCCAAATACATAGCCCTCGTTGAACGCATCGAGAAATTCGATCCCGTTGATACAGTTCTCGGTGCCTTCCCAGCCCGGAACAGGCAGCGGGCGACCGTTCTGCGCGCCAATCGCCCAATAGATCGCATCAAAGGCCGCTTCCAGCTTCTCGATGCTCACGTCCTCACCGATCCGCGTGCTCAAATGCACATCGACCCCCATGTCGATGATCCGCCCAATCTCGCTCTCAAGCATGTCGCGCGGCGTGCGATAGCCCGGAATACCATAGCGCATCATCCCGCCCAGATGCTCATGCGCCTCGAAAATCGACACCTCATGGCCATCAAGGCGCAGGAAATACGCCGCCGACAAACCCGCCGGCCCGCCCCCGATCACCGCCACCTTGCGCCCCGTCGCCACCCCCGGCGCACCCATTTTCACGCCATTCTGATTGGCCCAGTCGCCGACATATTGCTCGACCGCGTTGATCCCAACATAGTCATCCACCTCGTTGCGATTGCAGCCTGCTTCGCAAGGCGCGGGACAAACCCGCCCCATGGTGGCCGGAAACGGATTGGCCTGCGCCATCCGCTGAAACGCATATTCCTGCCACGCCATACCCTCGACCGGCGGCTTGTCCATGCCGCGCGCAATCGCCAGCCAGCCGCGAATTTCATGCCCCGAAGGACAGGCCCCCTGGCACGGCGGCGTCTTGTGCACATAGGTCGGGCATTTATAGGAGGTGTCTGCGACAAAAATCTTCTCTTCCAGATCCCAATCCGCCGGAGTCTCGCCCTCCTCAAAGCGGCGAAAAGTCAGCTTGCGCTCGGTGCTCAGGTCATTCATCTCTCTCTCCTCCAACGGCCGTGCCGCTCTTACGCGGCCTCGGTGTCGTCCTCATTGTCCTCGTCCCCGGTTTCCTGCCCGGTCAGAATGATCGCATTGGAAACCAGCTGATGCACCGAAACGATGCTGTCCATTTCATAGCCATAAGCCGGCATCACCTTGGAAAACTGGGTTTTGCAGATCGCACATATCGCCGCCATGTGGGTGACCCCATGATCCTCCGTCACCTGTTGCAGCGCCGTCATCCGTGGGCTCGCGCCCTTCTTGCGCAACTCCATCAGATCGTCGGTCAGCAATCCGCCGCCCCCGCCACAACACAGGGTCGACTCGTGCGTGGTGTCGCGGTCCATGTCGAAATAATGGTTGCACACCGCCTTGATCACATTGCGCGGCAATTCAAACTGCCCGCCGGGCTCGTCCCCCATCCGGCTGCCCCGCGCCACATTGCAACTGTCGTGATAAGTCAGGCGGATATGATCGTTGCGGGATTTGTCGAAAACGAATGTACCCTTCTCGATCTCGCCCCAGGTAAACTCCATGATATGCTGCGGCACAGGGTAATTCTGATCAAGAAAATCAAACGGTCCCGCCAGCGTGTTGAGGAAGCTATACGCCACCCGCCACGCATGCCCGCATTCGCCAAAAACGATCCGCTTGACCCCCAGATCCTCCGCCGCCTTGCGAATCCGCAACGCGATCTCGCGCATGTTCTCGTAAGAGCCAATGAACAACCCGAAATTCGCCGCTTCCGAGGCATAGGACGACAGCGTCCAGCTCACCCCTGCCTCGTGAAACACCTTGGCATAACCCAAAAGCCCCTCGATATGCGGCTCGGCAAAGAAATCCGCAGACGGCGTGATCAATAGAATATCCGCGCCCTTTTCATCCAGCGGCAGGCGCACCGAAATCCCGGTGTCCTCCTCCAGATCTTCCTCCAGATCCTCCAGCGTCGCGCGCAGCGCCTTGGGGTTCAGCCCGAGGTTGTTGCCGACATCCTTGACCTTGCCGATGATCTCGTTGGAGTATTTCTGACCGATCCCGACGCAATCCATGATCTCGCGCGCCGCCATGGTTATTTCGGCCGTATCAATGCCATAGGGGCAAAACACCGAACAGCGGCGGCATTCACTGCACTGATGGTAATAGGAATACCATTCGTTGAGCACATCCTCGGTCAAATCCCGCGCGCCCACCAGCTTGGGGAAATATTTGCCCGCAAAAGTGAAATAGCGCCTATAGACCGAGCGCAGCAAATCCTGACGCGCAACCGGCATATTTTTCGGATCGCCCGTGCCGAGAAAATAGTGACACTTGTCGGTGCAGGCCCCGCATTTCACACAAGTATCAAGATAAACCTGAAACGCCCGGTTTTTCTCGCCCAGATCCTTCATCTTGGCCAGCGCGACCTCATGCCAGTTTTCCACCAACTCACCGGGAAAGCCCAACTTCTCCTGATGCTCGGGCGCCGCGCGAAACGGCTCCAACCCCGCCATTGCCCCGCATTTCAGCCGCGGAATCTCCAACGGATGGTTCATTTTGACAGGATCCTCGCCACCATCCGCCATTCGCCTAACCCTCCAGCTTCTTTGCCCAGGGCGCGATGTGGCGCACCTCGCGCGAGTTATCGACCTGGTTGCGCGTCGGGCTGAAGAACACGCCCGGCGCATGCAACAGCTTGGAAATCGGGAAAACAATTATCAACAACGCCACCGCACCGAGATGAACCAGCAAAATCGGATCACCGGGCAATGTCTCGATACGTAACCGCAACAGCCCCAACATGAAGGCCTTCACCGCCAAAATGTCGGTATGCACCACGAACCGCATCATCATGCCCGACCCGACGATCAACACCAACAGCGCCAGCATCAGATGATCGCTCGGCGCGGTGATATAGCGGATCCGCTCGACCGATAGGCGCCGCGCCCACAGGCCCAATAGCCCGATCAGCATGGCAAAGGCGCCGTAGGTGCCGATGGGTTGCGCCAGCGCCACCCACCACCACACATCAAAGGTGAAATAACGGATATGACGAATGAGAACTAACCACATCCCCATGTGAAACAGCCAACCAAACAGCCAGATCCACTTGTTGCTTTTGAACAGGCTCTCAAAGAACACCACCTCGCGAAACATCCGCAAAACCACGCCGCCCGTGCTTGTCGGTGCCGGCGTGGTGGGGATTTTCAGCGGCGCGGGCGTGCGCGCATATTTGCGGATTTTCGCCCCCACGCCCACGACCAAAACCACGGTCGCGACCCAGAATAATATGGCGTAAAGCACAGAAATCACGCGGACTCCTCCCGTCCAATTCACGCAAGACCCTGAATTTCAAAGCCTTTTACCTGGTCAGCCTCCCAACTGACCAGACGTGCCCATCCCCTCAGACACAGCCCGTCGGCTTGGGCAGACCGGCAATCTTGCAGGCTTGCTTGGCCGGGCCATAGGGGAAAAGTTCGTACATATACTTGTTGTTGCCCACGTCCGGCCCCATCGACTTTTTGATCGCCTTGATCAGAACCCGTACCGCAGGCGCGATCTGATATTCCTCGTAATACTCCCGCAAGAAATTCACGACGGCCCAGTGTTCCTCGGTCATGTCTATGTCTTCACTGTCGGCAATCACCTGCGCCAAATCCGTGCTCCAATCGGACAGCGTCGTGATATAGCCCTCTTCGTCATGCTCAATGGTCACGCCGTTTACGTCGTATGACATGCTTTTATTCTCCTCACATTCGCCCCCGCGGGGCTGTTCCTTCAAAGCCAGGATTGCGTCCGGTCCGTTTCGGCCACCAGATCGACAAATCCATCATATCCCACAGGCGCAACGCCCTCTATAAGTCGCCCTGCGTTAAGCCCGCGCGCCGCCAGATCCTCGGCCAGCACATGAATCCGCACCGCCCCGGCCCGCGCCGCGACCGCCTCGGATAGGCTGGTGCCCGCCAAGCCGCCATAAACTCCGTCTTCGATCATCAAAATCGCATCGCCGTCCTGCGCATGCCCAAGACAACTCAAAAGCGTCTGTGTGGCGAAGGGCGATTTGTTCACCGTATGAAGCGTTGCCATGTCCCGTCCCCCCTCTAAAAGCTCAGCACGACATCTTGATCGGCCATCACATCGGCCATCTCGGCGCGGCTGATGATGCGGATACTAGGCTTTTCAGCCCAGTCATCATCTTCATCCTCATACATGATCTGCTGAAGATCATCTTCGGACAGCCCACGTTCCTCCAGGCTCTCTTTCTCGACGAAAAACTTGGTCACGTCATAATCACCCAACGCCCGGAACGTGGGCGAGAAGTTCTTGACGCCAATGCCCTCGGTGTTCTGCCCGCGGGTCAGCTGAAACACCCCGTCATCAAGGAAGGCCAGCGAAACATCCTGCTCAAACGCCGCCCCGATCAACACCACTTCCAGAGATTCCAGCGCATAGATCGTGCCATAAGGCGCCTTGCGGTTCACATAGAGGAATTTCTTGGTCGTCATCGCTCTTCCCCCTCAGTCACCGAACGTCACCAGACGGTCCGTCTGGATTCCCATTTCAATCAATTGCCCCAGCCCCGAAATCCGAAAACCCTCGGCGATATTGTCGGCGTCCTTGCCCTGTCGCTTGGCCTCGTTTTCGTCCAGAACCCCACGGCGTTGCGCAGCAGCAATGCACACCACCAGATCAGTGCCATGTTCCGCCGCCAACTCGGTCCAGTTCTTCTGGATATTGCGCTCGTCCTGCGGCGGCACCGACAGGCGCGTGCCGACATTCACACCGTCATGATAAAAGAACACGCGCGGCACCTCATGGCCCTTCGCAATCGCGGCTTTCACAAAGCGATAGGCCGTGTCCGCCGCCTGATGCGTATACGGCCCCTCGCTGATCACTACTCCAATTTTCACCTGTATTTTCCTCGTCTCAGAAGTGGACATGCGCCGATGTATTCATCGTTTTGCGCGCTCCGGTCCAGGTGTCGATATGATGCTTGGTAAAGGCCAGCCCGGTCATCTCGAAGAACCGGTTCCAACCGATCCGCTCGATCCATTCGCCCATCCGTTCCCAATGCTTGGCGTCCTTCTTATAGGCCTGCACGATGGTCTTGACGACCTCAACAACCTCGGGCCAATGCGGCGCGTTGTTGGGCAGGTTGGCCACGGCCAGCTTGTGGAACGTCGGCTTCGAGCGTGCATTCGAATGCTTGCCCCCCACCCAGATCGCAATCTTGGTGGATTCGTCGCTGTTGATCTGCATCGGCGGGCATGGCGGATAACATGCCCCGCAGCAGACGCATTTCTTTTCGTCGATCTCAAGCGAAGGCTTGCCATTCACCATCGCCGGCCTGATCGCCGCCACCGGGCAGCGCGCCACGACAGCAGGGCGTTCGCAGACATTGGCCACCAGATCGTGGTTGATCTTTGGCGGCTTGGTATACTGCACGTTCACCGCGATATCGCCCTGCCCGCCACAGTTGATCTGACAGCAGGACGTGGTGATACGCACCCGGTTGGGCATCTTCTCCTGAATGAACTCTTCATGCAGCAGGTCCATCAGCCCCTTGACCACGCCCGACGCATCGGTGCCCGGAATGTCACAATGCAGCCAGCCTTGGGTGTGGCTGATCATCGTCACAGAAGCCCCGGTGCCGCCCACCGGAAAGCCCGCTCCGGTCAACGCCTCCACCAGTGGTGCCACCTTCGCTTCATCCGCCACCATGAATTCAATGTTTGAACGGGTGGTAAATCGCACATGCCCATCGGCATATTCATCGCCGATGTCACACAGCTTGCGAATGGTGAACACATCCATCTGCCGCTGTGTCCCGGCGCGCACGGTCCAGATTTCATCGCCCGATTTCGAGACATGGTGCAGCACCCCAGGGCGCGGCCTGTCATGCCAGTCCCAGTTGCCATAATTCTTCTTCATCACCGGATGCATGTAAGAAAACGGGTCGGGAACCCCCACCTCGTCGGGCATCCGCGGCTTCACTCTCTCGGTTGTCGTCATGTTCTTTCCTCCCACGTACCCGTCCGAACCTCCCGGACCCGGCAACGCCTCCTCATTCCTCTAACGAACCCGCCTAATCGGCGCCGATCTGAAGCCCGGCCTCACGCGCCTTGCGCTCGAACCATTTCGCGGCCTCGGTGTCGAAATCATCGGTGCGCACATAGCTCGACGTGCGCGGGTGGTTGACCATGTTGGGATCAACATCAATGTCCAGCGCATCCAGAAACGCCGGTAGCCCGATCCGGTCAATCGTCTCACCCACCCGCTCATGCTCCAGCGCGTTATCGGCAAAAAACTCAACCACGTTCTCCGCGAACTCTTCCAGCTTCTCAAAATCCTCGTCACTCTCAAGCTTCATGAACGGCACCACCATGATGCCCATCAGATCGCCGATCTTCAGGCTCCGCTTGCCGCCGATCATGATCGAAACGCCGCGATCGTCGCCGGGCGAAAGCGCCTTGGTCATGACGTTGATGCAATGCATACAGCGCACGCAGCTGGGGTTGTCGATTTCCAGCGTATCATCATCATTCAGCGAAATCGCCCGCGTCGGGCACATGTTTACAACCGTGTCGATGGTATATTTGCGGCCCTTCTCGGCCACATGTTCCTTCACCTTCTCCTGATTGATCTTGATCTCGTCGCGCCATGTCCCGATCACCGCGAAATCGGCCCGATGCACCGCGTTCACGCAATCATTGGCACAGCCCGAGAACTTGAACTTGAACTTATAGGGAAGCGCCGGGCGATGCATCTCGTCCAAGAGCTTGTTGATGATGGTGCGGTGCGCGCGCACCTCGTCATAACAGCTCTGCTCACAACGCGCGTGGCCAACGCACGACATCGCCGTGCGAAGCGCCGGACCCGCCCCACCCAGATCAAAGCCGATCTTGTTGAGCGCATCAAACGCCTTCTGGGTGTTTTCGGTGCTGCACCCCTGAAACATGATATCGCCCGACTGGCCATGAAACGCGATCAGCCCCGAGCCATGCTCCTCCCAGATATCGCAAAACTTGCGCAGAATATCGGTGTCATAGTGGTTCCCCGCCGGCGGCATCACCCTGAGCGTATGAAACTCGCGTGATTCGGGAAATCTGTCGGCCACTTCGGAAAACCGCGGGATGATCCCACCGCCATACCCGAATACAGAAACCGTGCCGCCCTTCCAGAATCCCAGCCGCTTTTCATAAGAATGGTTAAGCTGCCCCAACAGGTCATTCATGATCTTGCGGTTGTTGTCCGAGCCCTCATCGCGCAGCTTTTTCAATCCGGTGACAAAGCTCGGCCAAGGGCCATCTTCCAACTGATCAAGTTGCGGCGTCGGATGAACATCCTTGCCATCTACGGTTTGTTTCGCGTCGCTATCCTTCATGGAATCCTCCCAGATTGACCTCAGCGCGCAGCGGCGCGGCCTTTCCCCGGGGTGCCGTTGGTTTGAGCCCCTCCTCGAACCCAACCACAGGCCTCTCCCCGAAGCCGCGTCAGCATAGCATGTGCTCTTTCTATCTATACATTAGGATAAACGAATGTAAAAAATTATTGCACATAAGGTGTAGAATATTCAGCAACCACCGCCCGGCTTGGGCATCAATATTCGGTCAAAGCACAAGGAAACGCCAGCCAGATGCAAACACAACCCGTTGAAAACACAAGTTTTAACTGGAAGGCGTTTGAGGATGACCATAGCTACCGCGCATGGCGTGCGACAAAATTGACCAATGCGGAAAATTGCCTCTCCCTGCCGCCCGTAGAGGTGGGTGACCTCTCAAATCCCACCGAATCTGAGCATCGCGAGATCATCGCACGCTGCCAAAACAACAATTTCGCGCTCTATTCCAGCCCGTCTTTCAACGACGATTCCGCCCAGCGCCGCGCCCTGCGCCGCTTCGCCGACGCGTTCGGGATGCGCATCGCCGAGACCCACCGCTCGGGCGGCGATCACGGCATCGTCGCGCTTCGGGTTTCGGATGCTCCGTCGCAGCGTGACTATATCCCCTATTCGACCCGCGCGATGAACTGGCACACCGATGGCTACTATAACGCGCCCGAAAACCGCATCTCGGGTTTCGCGCTGCATTGCTTCGCCCAAGGCGCGGATGGCGGCACCAACGACATTCTCGATCCCGAAATCCTCTATATCCGCCTGCGCGACAAGAACCCCGAATGGCTGGCCGCACTGATGCACCCGCAAGCAATGTCGATCCCCGAAAATGTCGAAGCCGACGGCGCGGTGCGTCGGGTCTCAAACGGCCCGGTATTCTACCCCGATCCGGACACCGGGCGGATGCAAATGCGCTATACCGCGCGTACCCGCTCGATCAACTGGCGCAACGATCCAGCCACGCTTGCCGCTGAAGCCTGGCTGCGCGACACTCTGGCCCAAGGCGATCCGCTGGCAGTACGCGTGCGCCTCGCCCCCGGCATGGGCGTGCTCAACAACAACGTGCTGCACAATCGTACCCCCTTCCACAATGGTCCCGACGCGGCACAGGAACGCGTTATCTTCCGGGTCCGCTTTCACAACCGCATAGGAGAGAAATGATGGCACGCCTTAGCGACCTCATCATCGGCCACCCCGAAGTCACCAGCTTTGCCGAGCTGGAAAAGCTGGTGCAGCATCTCGGTGGCTCGGGCGAAATGTTCATGGAATTCGATCTCAAACCCGACTACCGCGACACGCCCAAGAAGTGGGAATGGAAGCTCGAAGCCGCCTTCACAAGGGGCCTCGACTATGACTGATTCCGAAAGCTACCGCGACATCGCCACACTCGATCTGCCCTATTCGCGCAAGGCAGTCGTGCGCGAGGTGCGCTTTGAAAGCGGCATGGTCATGACCCGGCTGATCTTGCGCGAAGGCAAACGCATCACCCAAGTCGATCTCGATGGCCCAAGCGCAAAAGCCCTCGCTGCTGCGTTATTTGAGGGTGCAGAAATATCCGCGACCGATCAGTGACCCGCGCGTGCGAGCGGCCCTTGCCGCAATCAACGGATCGTCATCACCACACTCGAAGAGCCACAGATCTTGTGCCCGCTTCCGCGTCGTCCGGCAGCCGTTTTGGATGATGATCAGCCACTCCCGCCGCGCGCTGCGTTAACCGAATTGCGCGCGGCACCATACGCCAGCGTATGTCATACGCTTGGCAGCCGGGCGACAGCCGGGGATCACCCCGCCAAATCGCCCGCCTTTTCCCTGTTAACCCGTCGGGACGGTGCCCTTATAAACAGGCCATAATCAGCGCTTTGGTATTCTCAGCCGTCATCTTTACCGGGTTTCCGCCAACGCTCGGATCTGCCAACGCCGAGGCAGTCAACGCGTCGAGATCGGGACCGTTCACCCCCAATTCGGATAGGTTGCGCGGGATGCCAAGCGCGCTGTTCAGCTCGCCAATAAACCCGTGAAACCCGTCAAAGCCCCCTGATATTCCAAGGAAATTCGCCAGCTCCTCAATCCGACCCTCAATCGCTGCGCGATTGAATGTCAGCACCTGCTGCATGACCACCGCATTGGTTGTGCCGTGATGCGTGCCAAACACCGCCCCGATGGGGTGCGAAATCGCATGAATCGCACCCAGGCCTTTCTGGAAAGCCACCGCCCCCATCGCCGCCGCCGCCAGCATGTTGGCACGCGCGTCGAGGTCGCTGCCATTCTCGTAAGCCCTTGGAAGGTAAGTCTTTACCAGCCGCATCCCTTCAATCGCAATGCCCTGACTCATCGGGTGGAAATGGGGCGAGCAATAGGCCTCAAGGCAATGAGCAAAAGCATCCATCCCGGTGCCTGCCGTGATCGGCTTCGGCATCCCCACGGTCAGTTCCGGATCGCTGATAACGATGCCCGGCAACACCTTGGGATGAAAGATGATTTTCTTCTCATGGGTCACCGAATTGGTGATCACGCTGGCCCGGCCAACTTCCGAACCTGTGCCTGCGGTCGTGGGCACCGCGATGATCGGCGCAATCGCATCACTGTCTGCACGGGTCCACCAATCACCAACGTCCTCATAATCCCAAACAGGCCGCGTTTGCCCCGCCATAAAGGCCACCATTTTGCCCAGATCAAGACCTGAACCGCCGCCAAAAGCAATCACGCCATCATGGCCACCCGCCTTGTAAGCCTTTACACCGGCCTCCAAATTTTTCTCGTTCGGGTTCGGGTCAACCTCGGAAAACATCGCGCGCCCCAGGCCCGCGGCCTCCATCAGATCAAGCGTTGCCGCCGTGATGGGCAGGCCCGCCAACCCGCGATCCGTCACCAAGAGCGGGCGCTTCATCCCAAGCGCCGCACAAGCCGCGCCAATCTCGCCAATACGCCCTGCGCCAAAGCGGATAGCCGTGGGGTAGGACCAGTTTGCCGTCAACGTCATGTCAGTTTCCTCAGATGATAAGATTTGGGCCGTGTCAGATTGTGATAGCCGATCACGGAAAGCCCGCCGCCCCGGCCTGTATTCTTACACCCCGTCCAGCACAAGCCGGGATCGAGATAATCGGCACGGTTCATGAAAACCGTCCCGGTTTCAAGGGCTTGGCCAATGCGTTCGGCGCGGGCGATATCGTTGGTCCACAGCGAAGCCGTCAGCCCGAATTCGCTGTCATTCATCAGACGCAGGGCTTCGTGATCATCCTTAACCGGCATGATGCCGACCACCGGGCCAAAGCTTTCCTCGCGCATCACCCGCATGGAATGATCCACGTTCACAAGGATCTGCGGCATCAGATATGCGCCGCCATCCTGCGGGAAAAGCGCCGGATCAATCAGCGTCTTCGCACCTGCCGCTACTGCCTCTTGGGTCTGCGCACGCACCTGATCGGCAAAGCGCGCCTGCGCCATCGGGCCAAGGGTCGTGGCCTCGTCCAACGGATTGCCCAGCTTATAGCCAGAGACGATCCCGACCGCCTTTTCGACGAAGGCATCAAACAAGCTCTCAGCCACGTAAATCCGTTCGATCCCGCAACAACATTGCCCGGAATTGAACATCGCCCCGTCGATCAGCGTCTCGACCGCAGCATCTAGATCGGCATCCTCCATCACATAGCCCGGATCCTTGCCGCCCAATTCCAGCCCCACAGCGGTAAATGTGCCCGCCGCCGCGCGCTCGATCGCACGGCCCCCACCAACAGAGCCCGTGAAGTTAACGAAGCCGAAACTTCCCTCGGCGATCATCTCCGCAGTCAGATCATGAGACAGGAAAACGTTCGAGAATACATCTTCGGGTATGCCTGCCGCGTGAAACGCCTCGGCCATACGTTCACCGACAAGCGGCGTTTGGCTGGCATGTTTCAACATCACGGCATTCCCGGCAATCAGCGCCGGAGCCACCGTGTTGATTGCAGTCATATAGGGATAATTCCAAGGCGCCACCACCAGCACCAAGCCATGTGGTTCACGCGCGATATAGCGTTTGAAATCGCCTGAATCTTCCAGCTCGATCGGCGCCAGCGCATCTTTCGCAATATCGGCCATATAGCTGGCGCGTTCGTTGAACCCGCCGAACTCACCGCCATAGCGAATGGGCCGCCCCATCTGCCAAGCCAACTCGGGAACGATCTCGTCGTTCATCTTGCCAACCAACTCAACGCCGGTACGCACCAGCGCAATCCGCTCTGCAAGCGACCGCGCCGCCCAGGCCTTCTGCGCTGCCTTGGCGCGCTCAACCGCAGCACGCGCCGCATCTTGGTCCAACACCGGGCGCTCGGCGTAGACCGAGCCGTCAATCGGTGAAATACACTTGATCGTTTTCGTCATCTTCATGCCTTCTCAAAGCCGCGGGCGATTTCCCAATCGGTCACCACCCGGTCGAATTCTTCCAATTCCCAAGCTGCACATCGGGTGTAGTGATCTACCACACCATCGCCCAAGGCCTCGCACAACATCTTGGATTTACTCAATGTTTGCATAGCATCGCGCAGCGAAGTGGGAATTTCCCCTGCCCCCTTCGCCTCATAGACATCCCCCTTGGTCGGCGGGGCAAGCTCAAGCCCTTCCTCGATCCCGGCCAGCCCCGAGGCAAGCTGCGTCGCCATCGCCAGATAGGGGTTGATGTCTGACCCACCAATCCGGCATTCCATCCGCACCGCCTTGGTTCCCGCGCCGCATACCCGGAATCCGGCGGTGCGATTATCGACAGACCAAACTGTTTTGGTCGGCGCAAAAGTACCTTTTGCAAAGCGCTTATAGCTATTGACGTAAGGTGCCAGAAAGAAGGTCACGTCCGGTGCATATTTGATCAGCCCCGCCATATAGCTCTTCATCATGTCCGACATGCCGTATTCGCCTTCGGGGTCATGAAACGCATTCTTGCCCTCCTTCCAAAGCGATTGATGCACATGGCTTGATGAGCCAACTCTGTCACGATGCCATTTCGGCAGGAACGATGCCGAAACGCCATTCTGCCAAGCGATCTCCTTCGTCGCGTGTTTGGCGACGGTGTGATACTCGGCGCAATCCATCGCAGGGGCGTATCTGATGTTCAACTCCTCCTGCCCGGCCTCGGCCTCGCCCTTGGAGTTCTCCACTGGAATGCCTGCTGCATAAAGATGATTGCGCAAAGGGCGCATGATGCGCTCTTCCTTGGTGGTCTGTAGGATATGGTAATCTTCGTTATAGGCGCTGATCGGGGTCAGGTTGCGATATCCCGCGCGCCCGTTTTCTTCATAACTCCCTTCAAACAGGAAGAATTCCAGCTCGGTCGCCATCATCGGCGTCAGGCCCATTTTTTCTGCCCGCGCCACCTGTTTCTTCAAGATTGCGCGCGGCGAATGCGGCACCTCTTCATGGGTGTGGTGATCAAGCACATCGCACAACACCATCGCCGTTCCCTCAAGCCACGGCATCGGGCGGATCGTCGCGAGGTCAGGCTTCATTACATAGTCGCCATAGCCAGATTCCCAACTGGTCGCGGCATAGCCGTCCGGCGTCGCCATCTCCAAATCGGTCGCCAACAGATAGTTGCAACAATGGGTCTCTTCCCAGGCACTCTCAACAAAATGCTGCGCCAGAAAACGCTTGCCCAAAAGCCGCCCTTGCATATCAACCAGACAGACCAGAACGGTGTCGATCGTGCCGTCGGCCACTGCCGTTTTCAGTTCATCAAAACTCATCGCACCGGGCATGTGCCGCGCTCCCCATTGTCATCTTTCACACTGCGGCCCCGGGCTTGAACCGGGGCCGCAGCCTTGTCTCTCACAGCCCCAGCACAGACGCCAGAGCCCTTATTTCAAGGCCTCAGCCGTAACGATACGGGCGGCCCGACTTGGCCATCACTTCGTTGTATTCCTTGATCTTGCCGACAACCTTGGCCTTGGTTTCCGACTCGGCCGCGATTTCATCCCAGAATTCCTTGGCCGCCTCTTCAACCTGCGCCCATTCTGCATCAGGAATCGCCGTTAGCTGCATTTTCGGCCCATTGACACGAAGCGCAGCTTCCCCGCCCCAATACCACCATTGACGGTAATAATGGCTCGACTCCGAACAGACCAAGAGCAGCTCTTTTAGGTGATCCGGCAACTCATTCCAGCGCTCCATATTGGCAAAGAAATGTCCGATCCACGCACCCGAAATATTGTTGGTCAGGAAATAGTTGGTCACATCGGCCCAACCCACAGTGTAATCCTCGGTGATGCCCGACCATGCGATTCCGTCAAGTTCGCCAGTCTGCACCGCGACCTCAATATCCTCCCAAGGGAGGGTCACAGGCACCACGCCGAATTTCGACATGAAACGCCCGGCAGTCGGAAATGTGAACACCCGCTTGCCCTTGAGATCCGCGAGGCTGTTGATCGGCTCTTTGGTCGCAAAATGGCACGGGTCCCAGGCACCTGCCGAGATGTGCTTGACGCCCACTTTGGCGTATTCTTCCTCCCAGATTTCCTTCAGCCCGTATTGGTTGAACAACACCGGCACATCGAGGCTGTAGCGCAGGGCGAACGGGAAATAGCCGCCAAACACGGTCACTTCCGTGGGCGACGCCATGGAATCGTCATCCGATTGCACCGCATCAATCGTGCCCTTCTGCATGGCGCGGAAAAGCTCACCTGTGGGCACCAGTTGATCGGCGTAATAGAGTTCGATCTCCATTTCGTCGCCGGCAATCTTGTTGAACTGGTCAATCGCGGGTTTGCACACATGCTCGCCCAGCGCGGCGCCAGCATAGGTCTGCATCCGCCACTTGATCTTGGATTGCGCCAATGCGGGCGTGGCCAAAGCTACTGGCCCGGCAACCGCCGCACCTTTGAGAAACTTGCGTCTGGTAGTCATCACTTTTCTCCTTGTCAGTTCTGTCGAAGATTATCTGCGTCCCCTGCGTTAGGGATCTCTTGGTTATTTTCCATAAATATAGTTGGGCAGCCAAAGCGCGATCTGCGGGAACACCATGATAAGCGTCAACGCCAGTACCATGACCATCACGAAAGGTGTGATTGAAGCGTAGATATCGCGCAGTGTAATCTCGGGTGGTGCCATCGCCCGCATCAAAAACAGGTTATAGCCAAAGGGCGGTGTCATATAGGCGATCTGGGTGGTGATCGTATAAAGCACACCATACCAGATCAGATCAAAACCAAGCGCGTCCACCAGCGGAATATAAAGCGGCGCAACAATCACCAGCATCGCGGTATCATCCAGAAACGTACCCATCAGAAGGAAGCTCAACTGCATCAGGATCAGGATCATCCAAGGATCAAGCATCAGGCGCTCGGTAAACAGATCCTCAATCGCTTTCACCGCACCCAGCCCATCAAACACCGCGCCAAAGCCCATCGCGGCCAAAATGATCCACATGAACATGCACGAAATCGCCAGCGTTTGACGCACCGATGTTTCAAACACTTTGCGCGTCATCCTGCGCTTCAGAACAGCCGCCAGGAAAGCCGTCATCGCCCCAATGGCCGAGCTTTCTACGAGCGAGGTCCAGCCATTCACGAAAGGCACCATCATTGCCGCAAAAATGGCCAACGGCAAAAGGCCCGCGCTCAACAACCGCAGCTTTTCTGCGGTGCTTACATCCTCGCGATCCTCCGGCGGCAGAACCGGTCCCAGCTTTGGATTGATCCGGCAACGGACATAGATATAGAGGATGAACATCCCCGCCATCATCAGGCCCGGCACGATCCCGGCCAGCCACAATTGTCCCACCGGCTGGCGTGCAATCATCGCATAAAGCACCAGAACCACCGAGGGCGGCACCAGGATGCCAAGGCTCGATCCGGCCTGAATCACACCCGTAACCATGCGCTTGTCATAACCGCGTTTAAGCAATTCCGGCAAAGCGATGGTGGCCCCGATGGCCATGCCCGCCACCGAAAGGCCGTTCATCGCCGAAATCAGAACCATCAGGCCAATCGTGCCAATCGCCAGTCCACCGCTTACCGGCCCCATCCAGACATGAAACATCTTGTAGAGGTCGTCGGCGATCCGGCTTTCGCTCAACACATAGCCCATGAAAATAAACATCGGCAGGGTCAAAAGCGGATACCATTTCATCAGCTTCATTGCCGAAGAAAACGCGATATCGCTACCGCCCGTACCCCAGAGCATCAGAGCCGCCGCTGCCCCCACGCCACCAATCGCACCAAACACACGCTGACCGGTAAACAGCATCAGCATCATTGATGAGAACATGAAAATGGCAATCATCTCATAGGACATCAGGCTTCCTCACCGCGCAGACGCAGGATGTCCTTGAGAAGCTCAGATACCGCCTGCAACAGCATCAGAAATACACCGATGCACATCACCAGTTTAATTGGCCATAGCATCGGCCGCCAAGCTGTAGGGCTTCGTTCCAGATAGCCCAGCATCTCTTTGGCGCCCTCGATCCCGCCGGTAAGAAACGCCCAAAGAAATTG
This sequence comes from Rhodobacteraceae bacterium LMO-JJ12, assembly GCA_021555075.1. Lineage (NCBI taxonomy): Bacteria > Pseudomonadati > Pseudomonadota > Alphaproteobacteria > Rhodobacterales > Paracoccaceae > Rhodobacteraceae bacterium LMO-JJ12. Next base: position 324,086 of record JAKGBX010000003.1, on the reverse strand, counting down.
CCCCCAGAATGCAAATGGAGCGTCGCCGAAATAGCCCAGAGAATAGGCCGTGGACCCCACCGCGCCATAGAAAAGCACGCCAAGATAAAACAGCAAAAACAAAACGGTAAACGCATCGAACCAGGCTTTTCGCCGGGTCGTCCAGTTATGATAGAACAGGTCCATACGCACGTTCGCGCCCAGCTGGATCGAATACGGCCCGCCTAACATGTAATAGGCCACCATCGCGAACTGGGCGATTTCCAATGTCCAGAAGGACGGCAGGAAAAAGGTCTTGGAAATCGACGACCACAGCAGCACTGCAATCATCAGGAATATCCCGTACATCACCATCCGGCCAAGACGATAGTTGACCGCATCGACGACCCGAATATAGCCGCGCATTACGCTCATGACAGGGCCTCGCCCTCGGCATGACTATGCGCAGCAGATGTTATCCATTCGCCCAGCAATCGGGCCAGTTCCGCGCGATCCTGCGGCGCTGCCAGCAGATCATTGCGCACTTCGATCATCACGTTCAGTAATCCATTTGGCAGGGCATGTCGCTGCAATGTATGGGTGACCCCATCCTCAGGCCCATAGGGTGAATTGCGCACAACACGCCATCGCCCCTGCCGCCCCGCAGATGTCAGCATTGCATCCGCCATGCGCGCATCCTCGTCGTGCAGGATGCCGATCTCGGTATCACGCACTTGTCCATTATAGACTGGCGTAAAGCTATGCACCGTCACCAGAACCGGCGCTTCATCCCGCCCACCGATCAACTCCTCCAGCGCCGTATGAAACGGGTGGTAAACTCCGTCAGCCCGGTCTTTCAGCGCCTGTTCCGACAGCTTCGCGTTGCCCGGGATGTCGTAAATTTCGCTCTTTTGTGGCACCGCACCAAGGGAATCGGGCGGTCGATTGCAATCATAAACCAACCGCGAAATCCCCCCCGCCAGCAACGGCGCATGCAGCCGTTCTGAAAGGCACCGCGCCAATTCCAAAGCGCCGGGGTCCCAAGCGATATGGGCCTCGCGCAACGCCTCAGACAGCCCCAAACCTTGGAATACTTCAGGGATAAGGGCGCTTGCATGTTCGCAAACCAACACAAAGGGGCTTCGCGCAGTTTCCCGCTCGATAAAATAGGCGTTGTCGCTCCACTCGACCGTCAAGACCAGCCCCTCCATTAGCACCGATGCAAATCAATCCGCGGGTCTTGTCCAGGCACCGCATCGACTCACATGCTTCGCCAAAGAGTCGGACAGGCGCCCAAAGCTGTCAACGGAATTCTGTAAAATTTGCTTCACTCAGTTTTGTTTCGTCACTATTGTTCCAGAAATGGACAATTCAACAGAAACCATCCCGGAAAAGCTTGCGCGGCTCGATGAAAGCCTGACTCGCGCAGAACGCCAGCTTGCCCAAAGCATTCTGGGCAATTTTCCGTTTTCCGGACTTGGCTCGATCACCAAGGTGGCTGAGGAAGCCGATGTCTCCACCCCAACGGTTGTAAGGATGGTCAAGAAACTGGGGTTCACAGGCTACCCCGAGTTTCAAAAACGCCTGCGCGAAGAATTGGAAGCAATCGTCAGCACGCCGATCACCAAGCATGACAGCTGGGCCAGCGGAGCGCCACAAGAGCATATCCTCAACCGTTTTACCGAGGCCGTCTTCGGTAATATTCGCAGCACGATCGAACAGGTCAAGCTGGACGATTTCGAGCGTTTCTGCTCGTTATTGGGTGATCCGGACCGAACGGTTCACATTGTTGGCGGACGGATCACCCGCACTCTGGCGGATTACCTCTTTTTGCATCTTCAGGTGATGCGCCCGGAAGTGATTTTCATCCCTTCCAATGCCAACACCTGGCCGCACTACCTTCTCGACGTGAAGCCCGAGGATGTGGTCGTCGTCTTCGACGTTCGACGCTACGAGAACACAACCCTCAAGCTGGCCGAAACCGCGGCGGAAAAGGGCGCAAAGATTCTATTGTTCACCGATCAATGGCGCTCGCCGATCCATGCGCATGCAGATTGCACACTTTACGCACGCATCGCGGTGCCATCGGCCTGGGATTCGAACGTAACTTCGCTCTTGCTGCTCGAAATTCTACTTGCCGAATTGCAACAGCGCGATTGGGAAGGCTCACGCGAGCGGATGACCAATCTCGAACAGATGTTTGACAAGACGCGGTTCTTTCGAAAGTTCCAATAGCGCGACGGAGAATCAATAACTTCCTCGCAGACCCTTCAAAACGAAAAGCTGTTTCATGAACCTGCTGAAATCGGCAAAAAGTTTTTCAACGCGATAAAAGCCCGTAGGTATTTGGCAATGGTTGAAGCGAGTATGTTGTCACGGGCGGTCCGTCGCCCGTACAGATCGGAGAGCCAAATCCTTCTCTTTGAATTGCCTGGATCCGGACCCCAAGCCCCGATGGCAAGCAAAACGCTCCCCGTGCGAAACCCCTTCCAGGGTTGCCTATATTCAGGGTTTCGATCACTCTAAACTGCCAGCTCGCCTCGGTCATGTGGCTTTGCGGCCTCTTTGGTTTGCGCAAGACTGTGAGGCAGCGGTTTTGAATACCTAAAAACCCTCTTCTATGAGACGTATGGAACAGGGTACTTCATCGTGGGAGAAAGACGCCTTGTTTATCCAGGTAGCAATTCAAGGCAGCACCATCCCATCCGAGGTTTGCAAAAATGTCTTCGATGCGCTCAGGAAATCAGGTTTGATCAATTCATCAAAACATACAATAGCCGAACAGCGACCCAACTTGGTCGGCCTTATGATTGGGCAAATCGGTAGGAACATTCCATGGCGCCGTTAGTTTTCCGGAGCGTGAATTCCAAGTCTTGCCGACAACCTTTGTGCAAGGTCGGCACCTAGCATGACCTTGAACATTTTCAGAGATCACAACGGCAACAGTTTCGACGTCAGGCCGGACTATGTGGCGCGCTTCTTGATTATTGCAGCTGTCTGCTTGATCTTTGCTTCATCGGGCCTGATCTTAAAGCCGCTTCATACCAGCCAGTATGAAATCATGCGTGGCGGGGGCGCGGCGATGGTTCTATTGCTGTTGAACGGTCGCCGCTATTGGCCGGCAGTTTTTCTTGGATTCGTCGCAGCGCAGTTGTTGCAGTATTGGCGGGTTTCGTTCAACGCCCCGGCGGACAAGCTGATCTACGCCAACCTCTTGATTGCGTTTTCAACAACCTTTCAGGCCGTTCTTGGCGCCACGCTGATGCGGCGCCTATTTGGATATCCACTCCATTTTCGCAATGCCCGAGAGTTGTTCTGTTGCCTGGCCTTGATCGGCCCGGTGATTTGTCTGATCACAGCAACGGTCGGCGTTGCCGTTCTGACCTATATCGGCATTGCCGTGGTGTCGATGCGAACATGGGTGACATGGTGGATCGGAGACATCATCGGCGTCTATATGGCCGCCTTTATCGTGCTGCTTGGCCCTTGGACCAATCAAACTTCCATTGTTTGGAAAAGCGAAGCCTTACCACGCTACCGCGCCACCGCCGCGGTCTATCTGAGCCTGTCGATCCTGCTGACTTTAGGTTCATGGACCACCCTCAATCACGCCATAACCCGTAATATCGAGGAAGAGTTCCTGTCAGAAGTAGAAGTCAAAGAAACCGAGTTACGCCATCGGATTGAACGCAATCGCCTAGCCGCCGAAGGTATGGTTGGGCTCCTACAGGCATCCGAGACCGTTACAGATGGTGAGTGGCGAACATTCGTTGATTTTCTTGACCTTCCGAAAGAGTACCAGGGTTTGGAAGCAATCGGCCTGATCGATATTGCCAACCAGAATGACCGCATGGTTTCGCGAAACGCCGGTCATTCCGAAGCGGTCGAACTTGAAACGTTGAGAATCAGACACAGCAGGCCGCGCGATTCCTCTCCTGGCACCGCAGACCAAACCATCACGCTTGATAAGACTCTGGCTCTGGCCGCCGCCGAGTCCCGCGACAGCGCAAAGCCCGTTATCATTACAACGAATACGAATAAATCGGGCACTGATAATGGTGCGAATTTCCTAGTTCTGCACCCTATTTACAAGATCAATTCCACACTCGACACAGTCGAGCAGCGAAGGTCTGCAAACAAAGGCTGGGTCTTCGCAAGACTTGACGCTGACGCGTTGATCAAAGGCCTTTCCTCAGCTCACGAAGTGGTTTCCGTGCTGTCAGTCAGCGACACAACCGGCATCAGTCGTCACAATTTGATATATTATGATCCTGACCAGCCCAGCGAGGGTACGTTAGCCGCATATCGTCTCACCCGCGCAATACCAGTGTTCAACACGAGTTGGACTATCACCTGGGGAGAGCAACCTGCCTTTCGTGGCCAACAGAATAAATATGAGGCGGCGATCATCGGGTTAAGCGGGATTGCATTCACATTGCTTCTCGCGGCTTTCCTGATGTCGCGCGAGCGGGTGACACAGACAGTTCAGAAAACCGTTCAACTGCGCACACAGGAGTTGGCCACACAGGTCAACGAGAACCTTTCGATCATCGAAAGTGCAATCGCCAATATCGCTGTGCTGGACGGGAACGGAATCATCCTGAGTGTGAACCAGGCGATTTCCCAGCTGTTAGGCCGCCCTCGCGATGAAATTATCGGTCGTTCCGTGACGCTCTTCATCAAGGGCGCACTCGACGAGCATCTTGCCGACGCCAAAGTAGGCTCCACAATCCGAAAAGCCGTCAGTATCAGAAACAACGATGGTCACGTGGTCGTGCTGGAACTGGAGGTAAATTCATGGACAACGGATACGGGAGAGCTGCGCCATACGATCCTGCTTCATGACATTACTCAGATGCACCATACGATGGAGCAGTTGTCGCGCACCCAGCAACGGTTGGATGTCGCTCTTTCAGGTGCAAACATCGGCATCTTCGAACTTGATGGCGAGATGGCAGTAGCCGAGGCATCACCAACTTGGGCAGCGGTAATGGGGTTCAGCCCGGAGGCAGCAGCCTTTTCCGTCAAGGAATGGAGCGACCGTGTGCATCCCGACGACCTTCCCATAGTCCAGGCCCGCTTCCGAGCGTGCGCAGAAGGGCTCTCCGAACGGTCCATCTCGGAATACCGGGTTCGCAATGCGGACGGCGCTTGGCACTGGATGCGCACAGAAGCCGTGGCAATAGATAGAGACAGCGAACACGCCACCGCTCGCATCGTTGGAGTGACAATGGACATCACGGAAATCAAGAAAATTGACGAAGCAAAGAAGAATTTCGTGGCGACGGTCAGCCATGAACTACGCACGCCATTGACGTCAATCAAGGGATCGATCCAGTTGTTGTTGGGCACCATGCAACGAGATCTTCCCGAGAAAGCCCAACACCTGATTTCAATCGCGAACAGAAACTGCGACCGGCTGGTCTATTTGGTCAACGACCTTCTCGATCTTGAGAAACTCGCGTCCGGCAAGACAGAGTTCCATATCCAAATCGCAGAGGCCCGAACTCTCGTTCAACGATCGATCTCGGAAAGCCAGCCGTATGCGGAAAAATTCGGGGTTCATTTCCAGTTCTCGCCACCCGATGCCGCTCTGCACGTGGCCGTCGACGCGGGCAGGTTTCAACAAATCATGGCGAACCTTCTGTCCAACGCTGCAAAGTTTTCCTCACAGGGCGCCACTATTCAAATCAGTATCAAACAACAACGCAAACGCGTTCGGGTTTCCGTAGCAAATACCGGGGCCGGCGTTCCCGTTGCCTTCCAAAATCGTATTTTTCGCCCGTTTTCTCAGGCAGACTCCTCTGCGGCGCGGCGCAATGAGGGCAGCGGTCTGGGGCTGAACATTTCCAAGCAGATAGTCGAACGAATGGGCGGCGAAATCGGGTTTGTTTCTGAACCGGGAAAAATGACAACCTTCTGGTTCACCTTGCCGTTGGTGGACACTGACGACAGCGCCATTGAACCGCTTTGAACGCAAGAACAGTATCGCGCTTCCCTCCTTTCGCTATAAGGCGGCTTCGCACCATCTGCTCAGGTTGACATAGCCCTCACCTCTCCATTCGAAAGAAACGCTTGGCCTCTCTTCGAAGTTCATGAAAGACATTTTCTAGCAATGAACGACTTTCTGCCGACGACCGGGAAGCCTAGTCAGAAATTTTGAAAAATCGTTTGTATCACCCAAACAGACCGAGATCCCAAGGTCTAGATCGTCACGCCTTGAACGACCATCAAGGCAGGCTCACCGTAGTAGGCCAAACCCGGACATGTCGCGACCCAAGGCTCCCGCCAGATCCTCTATCGAGTCATAGCCAAGTTCCAACGCATAGTGAGGATTATGCACATGGATGCCCGGATCGGCCTTGATAAACTTCCAATTGTAAGCCGCCTTGAGAAGTCGCGGCGTGAAATCGGAATATGCGACCGGTCGACCTTCAACTATATCTGGCCGGCCATCTGCGTTGGCATCGGCAAAGAAGTAAGGATAGCGCGAGCCATCATAAACGATGGGTTTACCGGCAACTTCCGCTGCATAATCCTGGATCAACATCATCAGAAGATCGGCGTTGGCGCTGATATCGTGGTAAATGCCCTTTTTAGTGTTCCCGCTGCCGTCATAGCTCTGACGCGCGATGCGGATCGTCTTGGGGTCGCCGGATTGGTGGCAGGTCAAACAGGTTTCCTCGGACACGCTAAGTTCATGCGGTTCATGACACGAGACACATGTGGCAACCGGTTTCGCATGATCAAAGCGACCGGAATAGGTCTTGCCCGGATACTGATAGCCAAGGCCCGCATAGCCGCCAAGATTGGTCGCCGCAGCAATCTTGTAGTGCGGGTTCACAAAGCGCAACTCGCTGCTTCCAACATCTTCCGCCTTGCCTGCGACGGCTTTCTCTACGCTCGCGCCGCTGGCCCGACCCTGATGGCATGTGAAGCAGGATGCCTCACCGCTGTTGACCGGATGCATACTTCCCGACGGAAGCGCGACTTCGGCAATCTGCGACATCCCCGCATTGTGGCATGTTTCGCAGTCGACAACCCCACCTATCGGAAAGGGCTCTTTTGACAAACCCTTCGGGTTACCGTCCAGGCCGTGGTACGCCCGAAAACCAACACCAGAATGGCAGATGGCACACTCCGGGGGTATCGCGCCCTCATCGTTCCAGTGCGTAAAAGCTTCTGATGCGGCGTCCGCATGTCCCGACCGTGCCCATGCTGCGATTGCCTTCGCATTCGGGATAGAGATGCTTTCGGGTGAAAACGGCCCGCTTTTCGGCATCTTGAACATCGGTTCGCCAGATTCGACAGACTGCTGGGCCGCACTTCCTCTGGGTTCAAGATTGATACCGATCCCGAACAGGGTGGCGAATGCGAAAATGGTGAGGATTACCTTTGCGGCGCGGCGCATCATGTCTCATACCTTCACTTGAAGTCGGCGTCCCGAAACGCCTACTATACTATTACGCGATCACGGGGCCACAAACAATATTGGGCTCCAGGTGGACTTTCGGCGGAGCTATCTTTGTGCTTTGGAGACGCCAGACAGGCTTGACAGTTGATGTCCGAGGCTCCGTGCCTGCGGCAGACAGCTTGGTGGAACGCATAACCACGGAAGAAGCAGCACTCGGGGCGTCGACAGACGACGATCTGCGCATAACGATGCTGGTCAAGGAAGGCCAACTCGTTGCGCAGGGCGCACCGATCTTGGGGCTGCGCCATCACCCCGAAATCGTCCAGGTGGCACCGATGGCCGGGCGCATCGCTTCGATTGATCTCGCTCCCGGCAGGCGATTGTCCGAAATACGATTGTTTCGAGAAGATGAAGCCGGACGCCACCAACATTCAATACAGGCGGCTCAAACAGACGATGCCGCGCTGCGCTCGCTTCTGATGCAAAGTGCGCTGTGGCTTACATTCCGGTCGCGCCCCTTCGGGCGTTCGCCGCTACCCGACGAGACGCCAGCAGCCATCTTTGTCATGGGGTTTGATACGAAACCGCTGGCACCCGATCCGACCCTTGCCGTCAAGGATCGCGAAGAGCATGTCGCGATCGGCATCTCTCACCTGCTGCGGTTGACCACGGGGCCAGTCTATCTATGTCAGGGCGGGAAAGCGCACGAAGGTTTCCGCGAAGTCGCCCCCCATGAGCGGCTCCAGAAGGTGAACGCAACCAAGCTCCACCCTTGGGGATTGCCCGGGTTTCTCGTCCACCGGCATCATCCGGCGACATTGTCGCGACCAATCTGGGACATTCACCTGGAAGATGTGGCAGGCATTGGCGCGCTTCTTGAAACCGGTCTCGTGCCGGAAACACGGCTTGTTTCCATAGGCGGGCCCGGCGTGACCGAGCCACGGCTTGTACACTGCCAACCTGGCGCAGATTTGCGCAGCCTCTGTCATGGCCGCATATCGCCCGGGCCGCACGCCGTGCTGTCTGGATCCCTGTTAGAGGGCCGAAAGGCGCGCTGGTTGGGAACGCGAGACCGCCAAGTCAGCGTGCTGAACGCTGCGGGAACCCAGCCGCCCATGCACTGGCTGCTATCTGCGCTGAAGCGCGCATCGCGTCCCCGCCCCATCATCCCGACGGCCGCCGTCGAACACGCCCTTGGTGGCGCCCTACCGGCCATGGCGATGCTGCGCGCCTTGGAGGTCGGCGACCGGGAAACGGCCGTGCGGCTCGGCGCGCTGTCCCTTGTCGGTGAAGACCTCACGCTCGCCGACTATGTGACCTGTGCCGAACCGCGCCATTCGACTCTTCTCCACCACATGCTGTGTGCAATCGCCGAGGAAGAAGCCGCATGATCCGAGGTGTCTGGGATCGGGAAACCGTGGCGCTGTTGCTGCTTTGTGCAAGTCTGCCCATTGCCATAACATGGCTTCTGGCCGATGGCTGGGGCGCGGTGGCAAGACTTGTCTTCGTCGCGCTTTGTATCGGCATGTGGCAACTGATCTGGATGTTGGCGCGCGCGCAACCGCCATCCATTGCCGTTTTGGTCACTGCACTGACCACAGCCATCCTCGCCCCGGAGCAGTTGAGCGCGCTGCAACTCGTGCTGGGTGTCAGCCTTGGGATCGTGTTTGGCGAGTTGGCCTTTGGCGGTTGGGGGCGCAACATTCTCAACCCGGCGACAGTGACACTGGCAATTCTTGGCTTTGGCTTTCCCGCGGCACCCTGGCCGGAACTGCCGATTCAGCTGGGTTGGGCGGCCATTCCAACAGCGCTTATCGCGGCCCTGTTCGGGGTGGCCTCAATACGCCTGCTGTTCGGTGCCGGCGTGGTTTTTGCCGCCGCAATGTATCTCGAGCCGGGCCTGCTGGCGATCTGGCCTGCGCTGCTTCTCGTCCTCATTCTGCTAGTTGCCGATCCTGTCGCCAGCGCATCAACGCCGTTGGGTACGTGGGCGAACGGCGCCCTCTACGCAGGGCTCGTCGTGATGTTTCACGCGACCTGGCAGGACTCGTCAGCCGTGCAAATGGCTGTATCCGCGGCGCTGCTCGTCTCGCTTGCCATGCCGCTAGTCGATGAAATCATCGTGTCCATTTGGGTCGCACGAAGGAGGCGCAAACTTGACTAATCTGAATCCGATTTCCGCTTGGCAACGCCTGCTGGCGCAACCCAACGAAAGCCGCGCCAAAACGATCGTAGTTGCCTTTCTGCTGTCTGCGGTCTGTGCCGTGCTGGTAACTGCGGCAACAGTCTATCTTCGCCCCATCCAAACACAGAACCGCGCGGCCGAAGAGCAGCTTCGACTGGATCGTCTGTTGTCGTCTATCCCCGGCATGGCAGATATCGTCGCCGACGCCGGCGGCAACGCACTGACCTCCGTAATCGTTGATCTTGAAAATGGGCGTGCAGCCGAGGGCTTGACGACACAAGCACTTCAGGGCGCTCTCGACGACCCGCAGAATTGGACGCAACTTGCCCCGGAACAGGACACCGCAGGCATCGGCGCGCGCCCCGACATCGCGCAGATCTTCATCTTGCGCCAAGACGACCGGATCTCGCTCCTGATCCTTCCGATCCTCGGTTCGGGTTACAATGGCCCGATCCGTGCAATGCTCGCTCTGCGCGGCGACATGAACACCATTGCAGGCCTGACAATCACCGACCAATCGGAAACACCCGGTCTTGGCGCACGAATTGAAGAGGCCGAATGGCAGTCCCAGTTTGCAGGCAAAAAGATTGCCGATGACAAGGGAACGCTCCGCTTCTCGGTGGCCCGCGCGTCGGCGAATACCGAATACGAAGTTGATGGCATTACCGGTGCGACCCGGACCAGCAACGCAATCACGCGCATGGTCCGATTCTGGGTTGGTCCCAAGGGCTATGGGCCGCTTATCGACGCCGTCCGACGCGGGGAGTTCTGAGCCATGGCGGAACAAGCGCGCTATTGGAAACGACTGACAGACCCACTAATTCGGCAAAACCCCGTCACGCTACAAATTCTCGGGATCTGCTCGGCGCTCGCCGTTACCACAACGCTGGACACGGCGTTGACAATGTCTGCGTCGTTGATCGTCGTGATCGTGGCCTCGGCGGGCATCGTCAGCCTGATCCGGCGACACATCCCGAGCACGATCCGCCTGATTGTTCAAATCCTGATCGTCGCGTCGCTGGTAATCGTAATCGACCAGATTCTTCAGGCGTATTTCTTTGATATCAGCCAACGCCTGTCGGTCTATGTCAGCCTGATCACCACGAACTGCCTCGTGCTTGGACGCACGGAATCTTTCGCGCGTAACAACCCGCCGCTGGCGTCGATGATCGACGCTCTGGGTAACGGCCTCGGTTACGCGCTGGTACTTACCATCATCGCGGCGATACGTGAGCTGTTCGGGACAGGTCGGTTGCTCGGTTATCAGTTCATTCCTACCGTAGATCAGGGCGGCTGGTTCGAACCGTTAAACCTGATGCTGCTGGCACCAAGCGCCTTTTTTCTACTGGGTGGTCTCGTCTGGGCGGTCCGCTCGATCTGGCGCGAGCAAGCTGAACCGCCCGCATTCGAGGCCCCGACAACCGAGGAGACACGGCCATGAGCGGCTCGGTCGAGATCTTCCTGCGTGCAATGTTCGTCGACAACATGCCACTGACCCTGTTTCTGGGGCTGTGTACCTTCCTGGCGCTTTCGCGGCGCACTGAATCGGCGGTTGGGCTCGGCGTTGCGATGATTATCGTCCTTGGCATCACCGTTCCGCTGAACAACCTGATCTATAACGGGTTTCTTGCCCCCGGCGCGCTAACCTGGGCCGGGTATGGCGCCCTCGATCTTTCTTATCTGTCTCTTATCGCTTTCATAGGCGTGATCGCGGCGACCGTTCAATTGATCGAGATGCTGCTCGACCGGTTCTTGCCCACTGTCCATGCTTCCTTTGGCGTCTTCCTACCGTTGTTGACCGTGCAATGCGCAATCCTCGCGGGTAGCCTGTTCATGGTCGAGCGGCGCTATGACTTCATCGAATCGGTGGCCTTTGGCCTTGGCAGCGGCGCGGGTTTTGCGCTTGCTGTCATACTCTTGGGTGCGCTTCGAGCACGGCTGGCCTATGCTGACATGCCCGAGGGATTGCGTGGCCTCGGCATCGCTTTCATCATGGCCGGCCTCATGTCCCTCGGGTTTGCGGCATTTGCACAAATGGTCGCGATATGATCGAAATCGCCGTCGGAAGCCTGCTGCTGATCCTGCTCGTCCTGCTGCTGACAGTGGGACTCTTGGTTGCACGCAATGCGCTCGTCCCTCAGGAATCGCTCGTCGTAACCATCAACGGCGACACCCGTATCGACGCCGCGCGCGGCGATGTCCTGTTGTCGGTGCTGCATAAAGCGGGCGTTGCGGTTCCCGCAGCCTGCGGCGGCAAGGGGACTTGCGGGCTTTGCCGTGTCGAGGTGACGGGCGGAGGCGCGGGCCAGCCAGTGGCGACCGAGCGCGGTATCCTGTCACCCCACGAGCGCAAGGTTCATATCCGGCTGGCCTGTCAGGTCAATCTGCGCGGGGCGGTAGACGTGTCAATCGCGGCCGGGGTTCTGGAAGCGGACAGCTTTAACTGCCGGGTGCGCTCGAATCGAATGCTGGCTCCGCTGATCCGCGAACTCGTGCTCGATCTTCCAGTGGGAAAAGAAATTGATTTCCGCGCGGGCGCCTACATGCAGCTGCGCGCGCCTGCCTACGATCTGGATTTCTCCCGGCTCGACATTCCCAACCGGTTTATTGAAACGTGGCGGGTGTCTGGCTGGAGCGAACTGAAGGGCAGCTCTGACACACCCGTCAGCCGCGCCTATTCCATCGCAAACCGGCCCGAGGACGCTGGCAGCCTCGTGTTCAATATCCGCCTCGCGGTGCCGCCCGCAGGTCAGGAAAACGAAATTCCTCCGGGTGTCGTGTCGTCCTACCTGTTTTCTCTGCAAGACGGCGATACCGTCGCCGTGGCCGGTCCATTCGGCGAATTCCATGCACAGCCTACGCACAAGGATATGGTGTTCATCGGCGGCGGCGTCGGGATGGCGCCTTTGCGCGCGTTGATCCACGAACAGATCGGCCAGGGATCCACTCGGCGGATGTTCTATTTCTACGGCGCGCGAACCGCCGCCGATCTGTTTTATGTCGACGAGTTCGAACGGATCGCCGCCAATCACCCAACCTTTTCCTGGACACCGGCCCTGTCCGATCCGGCGCCGGGGGATCGCTGGACGGGTGAGACGGGCTTTATCCACGAAACTGTGCGCAAAGGTATGTCTGCCCACCCTGCCCCGGAAGACTGCGAATACTACCTCTGCGGGCCACCAGTCATGATTTCGGCCGTTATCGCGACGCTTGAGCGGCTGGGTGTCGAACGCCGCTTCATCTTCAACGACGATTTCGGGACGTAAGCCATGACAATTGCCCGCCGATCCTTCACATCAACACACCCAATAGGGACGCCACGGTCGGCATCGATGCAGGCGTCCTTGCATGAGGCGCCCCAATGGAATTGATCCTGTCCATCGGTATCTTCCTTCTCGTCTTTGGCGGGCTGGCGCTTGGCTTGTTGATCAGGGGGCGTCCACCACAGACGTCGTGCGGGGGCCTTTCCTGCCTGCCCGAGAGCAGATGCGACGGATGCCCGCACCGCAAAAAACTGGAGCACGGAAATGACTGAGGAGCGAATCTCGTCTATCATGCAGACCGACTTCCTGCGCCTGACCCCCGAGACCCCGATACGCGAGGCCACTGCATACTTGGCATCGGGAAACATATCGGCGGCACCTGTTGTCGACACGGCGGGACAGCTGATCGGTATCCTTACCGAGAAGGACTGCTTTCGTCCCGCTCTGAACGCGAGCTATTACCAGCAGTGGAACGGGACCGTGGCCGAACGAATGAGCACCGAGATTGCCACGATAGAGTCCGAAACCGATTTCGTCACGGCCGCTGAAGTATTCCTTGAGCGGTCGTTCCGGACCTATCCGGTTATTCGTAACGGTGAACTCGTCGGGATGCTTGACCGCGCGGACCTTCTAAAGGTCTTCCTTCGCTTTGGCTAAAGCGTTTCAAGGCACCCCCCTAAGCGCAGTTTGATTGATACGCTTCAGGGTAACGTGCGTCCCGCATGCAACCAGAAATTAATTCTGGTCAGCTTTTGCCCTTCCATGGCACCAGAAGGTTCTCAGCTTTGCTCATCAAGATATCAATAGCAAAGCCGATAACGCCGATCAGGATGATCCCCATCAACACAATGTCGGTCAGTTGGAATTTCGAAGCGACCATGATCATCATGCCCGCCCCCTCCGACGCAGCAACAAGCTCAGCAGCAACAACGGTCCCCCAACATACCCCCATTGCCACCCTCGCCCCGGTGAAAATCTCGGGCAATGAATTGGGCATGATGACATAGCGCATGATCTGAAACTTGCTTGCGCCAAGTGAGTATGCTGCGTGGACTTTTGAGATATTCACGCCTGATACGCCTGCCCTGGCAGCAATCGCCATGATCCAGAGTGAAGCAAGGAACAACAGGATGATCTTGCCGGTTTCACCGATACCGAACCAGATGATGACCAAGGGAATCAACGCCAGCGGTGGAACCGGCCGCATGAATTCGACGATCGGTTCAAACCAGCCGCGAAACCAGTTGGACAATCCCATCGCGTAACCCAACGGGATACCCAGAAGCGCACCAAAGAAGAACCCGGCAATCACCCGAAACAACGAATAGCCCAGGTGCTTCCACAGGGTACTATTGCGGTATCCCTCGTCGGCAATCTCAACGAGCCGGGCAACCACCGCCTCTGGCGGAGGTAACCAGATGGGTTCCATTTGCAAACCTGAGGGTGGAGAAAAGTTGATTGCACCCTTGTCGGTCAGGGTGAAGCGGCCGGCAGGTGTCTTTATTTCACCATCCTGATTTATTGCCGTCCCGTCGATAGCCACAACATGCGCACCGTCCTTACGCGAGACCTCGTCGTTTATATCAAACAGGATTGTTGTCGAGCGCGAGGCGTTCATCGCCACAGCGTCGTTCTTGGCGATGCCGTCACCCGGATCGACATCGAATTTGGTGGCGGTTTCACCGAAATTGAAGACGCGGACCTGCACAGTGGCATCGTCGCGCACGCCGTCCGTCGTCTCTATCGTATATGTGAACGAGGTGTCACCCACGAACGGGCCAGGTGCATGAAGGAATCCCGGCACCCATGCAGAGCCTGTAAACGACCCCCAGATGAGAAAGATTGTCACGACCGACACGATTGAAGCGATCCGGTTCGATGTAACAGCGCTTTCATCGCCGAAAGTGACGGTTTTCAGCGACGTATAGTCGTGCACCGTACGCTGTACGAGGAAACGAACGACCAGAAATGAAAGCGCGAAAATCGCCAGATAGACGCCGAGGATGAATATCCCGATCATTGTGTGTCCCCCGTGCGGCCCATGATTTCTTCCTCCATGTCCCAGATCATTTCGAGGATTTCTTCGCGTGTTTCGGCATAGCCCTTTGCTTGTTTGACTTCGCGCAGATCTGCATCAACCCCCATGTCGGCAAAAGGTAGGTTGTATTCCTTGTGAATGCGTCCGGGGCGAGGCGCCATGACCAACAGACGTTCCCCGAGCAAAATAGCCTCTTCAACCGAGTGGGTGATGAGGATGATGGTTTTCCCGGTTTCTTTCCAGAGTTTGAGAACAAGCCCCTGCATCTTCTCTCGCGTCAACGCATCTAGCGCGCCAAGCGGTTCGTCCATCAAGATCACATCGGGATCGTTGGCAAGGCAGCGGGCCAAAGCCACGCGCTGTTGCATACCACCGGACAGTTCATAGATTGCCTTATCCTTGAAATCACCCAATCCAGTGACATCAAGCAAGTGATCCACATGTGCGCCCCATTGGGCCTCTTTCTGGCCCTTCATACGCGGCCCAAAGCTGACATTTCCCCGGACGTCCATCCATTCGAACAATGCACCTTGCTGGAACACCATGCCACGTTCAGCGTCGGGGCCGATAACCGTGTGCCCGTTCAGTATGATCTGACCTTCGGTCGGCGCAAGAAAACCGGCGACGATATTCAACAACGTTGTCTTGCCACAACCGGACGGACCCAACACGCTAAGAAGTTCGCCGGTATTGAGTTCCAACGACACGTCTTTAAGTGCCTGTACGTGAGAGCCGTTCGGAAGGTCAAACCGCATTGAAATATTTTCGATTGAAAGCGTGGACATGAGGCCTCCGGAGCTGCTCGTAAGGAACGATGGCACAAGCTTAAACCAACTTGTGCCATCGCCAATAGGGCTACTTACATGCCGCCGACAGCAGACAACGGACCCGTGTTCACAGCGTTCTCGTAAGTTGCAAGAGCACTATCGATAGACCCGGCTTCAACAAAAACGTCTGCGACGCCTTTCATGAAGTTCTGTGCATTGCCACCCAGCCAAGTGGCGCCCAGTTGCTCTTCGACGGTCGGGAAGTTGAAGGTCGACATTGTTTCCATGGTCGCAGTCTCGTCCATGCCGGCATCTTTGGCGATATGCGGCAGCATTTCGGCATGGTTGGCCGGATCGGCCCACATCGCGTTTGCGTCTGCCGTCACTTTAAGGAACTTGCTCACCATGTCGCCGTTCTCGGCCACCCAGCCAGCCGGTCCTGTCGTCGCATCGAAAACGAGAATACCGAGTTCGGTTTTCTCGGCACCGGTGATCAGGATGTTGCCATGTTCAAGCGCACGGCGCAGCGAACCACCCCAGCCGCAGAACATGTCGACCGCACCTTGCGCGATTGCCGCCGCGCCATCGGGCGGGTCCATGTCGACCACATCCATAGTGGCAACATCAACGCCGAAATGGCTCATCTGCTTGAGAAAGCCGTAGTGCGCGGCAGTGCCGAGCGGAACCGCGACTTTTTTGCCCGCAAGCTCTCCGGCGTTGGTTTTGTCGATCTCAAGCTCGGACCGCACGACGCAGTTGTCGTTGTCGGCATAAGATACCGCCACGTCGAGAATTTGCAGATCCTGACCGGCCGAAGTTGCCACGACAAAGGGCGGCACACCTTGGCTGACGGACAGATGAACGTCGCCGGACGCCATTGCGGCCGACATTTTGACGCCGCTTTCGAAACTAACCCAGTTGATGTCGACGCCGAGGGCTTCTTCGTAGGTGCCCATCTGTTTGGCGTATTCAAATGGCATTGGCCATTCAAGAAAATACGCAACGGTGATTTCTTCGGACATAGCCTGAGACGCGCCAAACAGCGTGGCCCCTGCCGATAGCGCGGCAATCATTGCATTTCTGGTTTTCGATTTCATAGTTTACTCCCTTTGGATTTGTTGAGCCGTCTACCTTGCTGGCAGTTTGGCTGTTATGTTCAGTTGGCCCAGTATCAACAGCGTGCCAGGTGCCCCAGGAGAGTCTCCTCTTTATCGCGGTTTTCAGACTTCCCTGAATGTGATAGCACATCTTGGCCTGTTGCGGTGTCCTTTCGATTGCGGTTCATGCGCGGTGCACTCTGGGCTGGAAGGCTTCCACAGTTTTCGGATCTGTTAGACGCAATTCTTTCAATTTCGAGTTTTTGAGATCATTATTCTCATGAGTTGCGAGAAATGCGACAACTTCGAAGGACATCAGGACCGCCCTCATGCCACAAAAATCCGCCCGCAAAGATCTGAGTCTGAAGTGGTTGGAACTGTTCCAGATCTGCGCGCAAAAAGGCTCCTTACAAGCAGCCGCTCAAGAGACCGGTCTCACCGTCAGTACCGTTTCACATCATCTTCGCAATCTTGAAGACCACCTGGGGGTCGAACTGTTCAACCATTCCCGCAGGCCGATGGTGCCAACCAAGAAGGGGCAGGTATTTCTGCGAAACATCGAAGATGCCCTGTATTCCATACGCAAAGCCGTGGCAGAAGCTTCTGCCGACAGCATTTCCGAAGCGAGCTATCTGAGGCTCGGCACGATCGAGGATTTTGACAGCGATATCATACCCGAACTGGCCGTATACTTGTCCAGAAACAGGCCGCTATGCGATTTTTTGTACCACACGGATTCCAGCCACACGATCATCGAGATGCTGCGCAACCGTCAACTGGATCTTGGTATCGCCAGTATCCCAAGCGAGCAGTTTCGCGACCTGCAAGATCGTCCGTTGCTGCATGATCCATATGTTCTGGTTCTTCCGTTGAACTTCGCGCAATCGATACCGGATATCATGGAAGGACGAGCGAAACTCCCGTTTCTGCGATTCTCCAGCAATCTGGTCATCGCCCGTCAGATCGAATCCCACCTAGGTCGCTCGGGCATTTCTGCGCCGCACAGGTTTGAATGCGCGAACAACCAGACATTGATGGCGATGGTGGCCGCAGGGGCCGGTTGGACGATTTCCACCCCACTGCTGTTTTCGCGCGCCAAAAGGTTTCAGACCTCGCTTCGGATGCACCGTTTTCCGAAAAAAGACTTTGGTCGCACGCTGGCGCTCATCAAGACACCCGATTGTTCCCGGTCGTTGTTCGAACTCGTCGATGACAAGGTGCGCACCCTGGTGAGCACGCACGCAATTGCTCCGATCCATCAGAGCTACCCGTGGCTTGCGGAAAGCTTCAAGCTTATCACCTGAAGTCTTAGCGCCCCGATATCTGTCGGGAATTGGCCCAGCTGCTTTGCGCGCGCGAATGGGGGCCAGGGCATTCGGCGATCAGGATACGACATGACCCGGTTTGTAAGAGTTATTGATATGTAACATGTGATTTTTTCTGAACACTAACTGCGAGATTGCGATAAACGGCAATGCGCGACCCTATCATCATTGATGCTTGCTGGAGACCAATTCAATGAAATCGCGCACCAAAGTTGTTGTCATCGGCGGCGGCATTGCCGGTTGCTCGACGCTTTATCACCTCACACAGGAAGGCTGGAGCGATGTCGTTCTGGTCGAGCGCAACGAGCTGACCTCGGGCACCACTTGGCATTCAGCCGCCCAGGTGACGAATTTCGGCGGCAACCAGACAATGGTGGGGCTCAAGACGCATTCGATCAATCTCTACAAGGAACTGGCGGACGACCCGGAATACCCGATCAATTACCACCACGGCGATGGTGGCATCCGGTTGGCCAATACCGAAGCGCAGATGCAGGGGTACCGCCACTTTGCCTCGATGGCGCGCGGGATGGATGTGCATCTTGAGGTGATTGATGCCGAGGAATGCGCCCATCGTCACCCGCTGATCTCAACCGATAATCTCTTGGGCGGGCTATGGGATCCTCTCGATGGCGATATCGACCCCGCGCAGCTTTGCCAGGCGCTGGCGCGTCGCGCCCGCAGAGCTGGAGCCGAAGTCTATCGTAACACACCGGTAACCGCGCTGACCCAGTACAAGGACGACACCTGGACCGTTCACACCGTACATGGCGACATCGATTGCGATATCGTGGTGAATGCCTGCGGCTACCGGGTGAACGAGGTGGGCGCGATGATGGGTGTGCATCATCCCGTCGCCTCGATGGAACATCAATATTTCCTCACCGAGGAAATTCCGGCGATCAAGGAGGCGGGCCATCGAATGCCGCTCTTGCGCTGTCCGATCTCGGACTATTACTGCCGTCAGGAAAAGAACGGCCTTCTGGTCGGTTTTTATGAGCAAGACTGCAAGACCTGGGGCATGGACGGGATCGACCCAAAATTCGTCAATGCCCTGTGCCCCGACGATCTCGATCGTGTCACCGACGTGTTGGAAGGCGCCTTCGAGCGGATGCCCGCGCTAATGGAGGTGGGCATCCACACCATCGTCAATGGCCCGATCACCTATACCATTGACGGCGCGCCGCTGGTCGGCCCGATTCCCGGCAAGTGCAACGCTTTCTGTATCATCGGTCTGCGCGCGGGATTGGGCGAAGGCGGCGGGCATGGCTGGCTTCTTGCGCAACAAATCGTGCATGGCGAAGCGTGCTTTGACACCTGGGTGATCGACCCGCGCCGCTTTACGGGTCACGCCAATGTCGAACTGACTGCGCTCAAGGCAATCGAGGACTATCAAAACGAGTTCCGCTTCCACTTCCCACACGAACACCGCCCAGCGGGCCGTCCGGCCAAAACCACGCCGCTCACGCCCATCCTTGCCGCCGAAGGGGCGGAATTCACAGTCGTGAACGGATGGGAGCGCGTCGAATACATCAAGCCCACTCCCGATTTTCACCCCACGCTCAGCTTCAATTTCGACGAAGCCTTCGACGTGGTCGCCGCCGAGGTCAGGAATGTGCAGGAGAATGTTGGCCTCTGCGAGGTCAATGGCTTCAACCGGTTCGAAATCACCGGCGCAGACCGGCATACGTTTCTCGACCGCATGTTCTGCGGCGCCGTGACCAAGCGCAACGGGCGCGTCGGGCTCGGCTACCTGCTTAACCATCACGGCATGGTCAAGGGCGAGGCGACGGTGGCCAACCTGCCCGCCAGCGACCGCGGACCGGAACGTGTTTGGTATGGCTCGGCCGCAGCGAGCGAATTCCACGACATGGATTGGTTGCAAACGCATCTTGAGGATGGCGAAGACGTCACGATCCGCAGTCTTACCAACGATCAGACCATCTTGGTTCTTGCGGGGCCCAAGGCTCGGGACGTGCTTGCGGCCTGTTCGCGCGGCGACTGGTCGCGCGAGGCTTTTCCCTGGCTCAGCGTTCGCGAATGCTACATCGGCTTTGCGCCCGCCACCGTGCTCGGCGTCAGCTTCTCGGGCGAATTGGCCTATGAAATCCACGTGCCCAATGCCTCGCTCTACGCTGCCTATCTGGCGCTGCGTAGGGCCGGCAAAACGCATGGACTCAAGCTTTTCGGGGCGCGTGCGGTTGAGTCGATGCGGATGGAGAAAGGCTTCATGCACTGGAAGGCCGACCTCATCACCGAATTCGACCCTTTCGAGACCTCTCTCGACCGTTTCGTTAAGGCCGAGAAGGGTGATTTCATCGGCAAGGAGGCCCTGCTGAAACTCCGTGAAGAGGGGCAGCGCAAGAAGCTGGTAACGCTCAAGGTCGATGCCACCCACGCGCCCGCCCATAGCGGTGCTTCCTTGATGCAGGGTAACACGGTGATCGGCACCGTAACCTCGGGGGATTGGGGCCATCGGGTTGCCCTCAATCTGGCTTATGCCTTCGTCGATCCGGAACACGCCGCTCCAGGCAAAACCATGCAGCTGGACTTCTATGGTAACCTGGTCGGCGTCGAAGTGATCGAACCCTCGCCTTACGATCCCGCCTATACCCGGATGCGTGGATGAGCGCGCCATGACGAGGAGTGAGGTCATCATGCCGGTCGAACAAACTGCCCTGCCTTCGACGAAGCCTCTATCGCCTGTAGCTTCGCCAGCCCCTCGGTTCTATCATATGTCCCTAAGTTCGGCATTTCACCTTCACGGCGTCGCACCCGGCTCTCAGCCGGTACTGCCTCTCGCATCCCGGCCCCTATAACCACAAGGATCCTACCATGCACCTCTCCCGTTTCCCGCGCGTTCACCTCGCCCATCTGCCCACACCGCTGGAGCCGATGAAGCGCCTGTCCAAGGAACTGGGCGTTGAGCTCTGGATCAAGCGCGATGATTGTACCGGGATGTCGACCGGCGGCAACAAGACCCGCAAGCTGGAATTCCTGATGGCCGAGGCGCTTGAACAAGGCGCCGACATGGTGATGACCCAGGGCGCGACCCAGACAAACCACGGGCGCCAGACAGCGGCCTATGCCGCCAAGCTGGGGCTCGATTGTCATATCCTGCTTGAAGATCGCACCGGCTATGGCGACGCCAATTACAATACCAACGGCAACGTGCTGTTGGATCACCTGCATGGCGCAACGACCCAGAAATTTCCTGGCGGCCATGATATGCCCGCAGAAATGGAGCGTGCGGCGGAAAAGAAGCGCGCCGAGGGGCGCCGCGTCTATGTCATCCCCGGTGGCGGATCGAACCCGACCGGCGCGCTTGGCTATGTGAACTGCGCCTTCGAGCTGCTTGGTCAGGTAAATGACGCAGGCCTCAAGATCGACCGCCTGGTGCATGCCAC
The DNA here is from genome assembly GCA_021555075.1 of Rhodobacteraceae bacterium LMO-JJ12. Lineage (NCBI taxonomy): Bacteria > Pseudomonadati > Pseudomonadota > Alphaproteobacteria > Rhodobacterales > Paracoccaceae > Rhodobacteraceae bacterium LMO-JJ12. The sequence continues at coordinate 302,632 of JAKGBX010000003.1, read as the reverse complement.
CGGGTCGTCAGGCACCCAAGCGGGCCTTGTCACCGGCATGTGCGCGATGAACGCGCAGATCCCCGTACTGGGCATCGGCACCCGCGCGCCGCAGCCAAAACAGGAACAGATGGTTTATGATCTGGCGTGCAAGACCGCCGAGAAGCTGAGTTGCGCCGGAGTGGTCAAGCGCGACGACGTGATGGCCAACACCGACTACGTCGGCGAAGGCTATGGCCTGCCTACCGACAGTGGTATCGAGGCGATCCGCATGTTTGCCGAGCTTGAAGGCATCCTTCTGGATCCCTGCTATTCGGCCAAGGGCGCAGCCGGCCTGATTGATCTGGCGCGCAAGGGCGCGTTCAAGGGCGAGCGGGTTGTCTTCCTGCACACCGGTGGCGCGGCGGCTCTGGGCGGCTATGATTTCGCCTTCGATAACGCCGACCGTTGGGTCACGCTGTAAGAATGGACGTTGTCGTGGTTCCCACGCTCCTCGACATGCGCCTGTCGTCAGGTGTGTCCAACGATGGCTGGGCGCTGGTCTGCAAATTGATCGTTGCAACGTTCAGCGAGGTCACGCCATGACCCGCAATGTCGTCGGCATTCTGGGGGGCATGGGCCCCGAGGCGACCATCCTGCTGCAGCAACGGGTATTGGCCACGGTAAAGGCAAGGGATGACGCCGATCACATTCCACTCCTGATCGATATGAACCCACAGGTGCCCTCGCGGATTGCACATCTGATCGAAGGCACCGGCAGCGATCCTGCGCCGGTCTTGTCCGATATGGCCCGGCGGCTCGAGACCGCCGGGGCCACAGCACTTAGCATCCCTTGCAACACGGCCCACCACTATGCGCGCCAGATCGAGGCGGCAGTCTCCATTCCACTCCTGAACATGGTCGACCTCGCGGTGGCCCGCGCCGCGCAATGCCTCCCAAGCGGCGCAAGCATCGGCTTTCTTGCTTCACCGGCGGTTCAACTGGCCGGCATATTCGACCAGGCCCTTGAACGGCAAAGGCTCACGGCTCTCTGGCCGGAAAACGCCGACCTGATGCTTGGTGCAATCCGCGACATCAAGGCCAACGGCGCCACGCCCGACGCACACCGCACTCTGACGAGCGCAGCAAACGAACTGGCGGACAAAGGCGCGGCGCTTGTCCTTGTCGCCTGCTCCGAATTCTCGCTGCTCGCCCCCAACCTGTCCTCTGCCGTTGCGATCATCGACACCATCGACGTGCTGGCCGACGCGATACATGCGCACTCCCTAATGAAATCGAGGTGACAAATGGCAATCACTTACCTGAAATCAGCCGATCCTCGCCCCGAAATCGAAAACAAGGATATTCGCGATATCGTCGCCATCATGCTGGCCAATATCGAGCGCAACGGCGAGGCGGCAGTGCGCGATTACGCCGAAAAACTCGATGGCTGGACCGGCGAGATCGCTCTGTCGCACGACGCCCGCAAAGCTGCATGTGAACGTGTGCCCGAAAGTCTCAAGGAAGACATCCGCTTTGCCCACGCCAATATCCGCCGCTTTGCAGAGGCGCAAAAGGCGACGATGGGCGAATGCGAAATCGAAGTAATGCCGGGCCTGATCGCCGGTCAGAAGCAAATCCCGGTGTCGAGCGCAGGGTGCTACGTGCCGGGCGGCCGCTATAGCCACATCGCCAGCGCGTTGATGACGATTACCACGGCCAAGGTCGCAGGCGTGCAGCACATCACCGCCGTATCGCCAACACGTCCCAACGTCGGCATCCCCGACGCCATTGTCTTTGCGATGGACCTGTGCGGTGCCGACCTGATCCTGAACCTTGGAGGTGTGCAGGGTATCATGGCAATGGCAAAGGGATTTTTCGGCGGTAAGCCAGCAGATATCCTTGTTGGCCCCGGCAACAGCTATGTCGCCGAGGCCAAACGAATGCTTTTTGGCGAAGTGGGTATCGACATGTTTGCAGGCCCCACAGATTCCCTGATCATTGCCGATCACACCGCCTCTGCCGAAATCGTCGCCTGGGACTTGGTCAGCCAAGCCGAACACGGCATCGACAGTCCCGTGTGGCTTGTGTCGACCGACAGCGCTTTGGCCGAAGGCGTCCTCAACCGCGTCTCAGCACTGATCGACAGCCTGCCCGACTCCAACGCCGCCGCTGCCCGCATCGCCTGGGACGAGCGTGCCGAAGTGATCCTCTGTGACAGCCGGGAAGAGGCTGCCGAGGTCGCGGACCGTTACGCCCCCGAACACTTGCAGGTGCAGGCCACTGACCTAGACTGGTGGCTGGGCCGGCTTTCGGCCTATGGCTCGCTGTTTCTGGGCAAGGAAACCACTGTGGCCTTCGGGGACAAGACATCGGGGCCAAACCATGTGCTCCCGACCAGCGGCGCTGCGCGCTATACTGGCGGCCTGTCAGTGCACAAATTCACCAAGACGGTGACATGGCAGCGCTGCAACGGGATCGCTTCGCACGAGTTGGCCCTGCGCACTGCCCGGATCAGCCGGGTCGAAGGAATGGAAGGTCACGCCCGATCTGCGGAATTGCGCCTACATTCCCAGGCTGCCAGAAAGAACACTGCCCAGCAATAACCGCTTGGGCAAAGCCACATTGTGCGCCACTTCATCCTTATCTCAGGTATGAACGGGAACGCCTTAGC